>NZ_JBSFGK010000020.1:0-112441 GCF_053596495.1 Kitasatospora sp. NPDC001683 | reverse complement strand
TGGAGCCGGAGGAGACGGTGTCCAGGCCGGCCATGCAGTGCATGAGGGTGGACTTGCCGGAGCCGGAGGGGCCCATGATGGCGGTGAACTCGCCCTGGGGGAAGGTGACGCTGACGTCGTCGAGGGCGACGACCCGGGTCTCCCCCTCCCCGTAGACCTTGTTCAGACCGGTGGCGCGGGCGGCCGCCAGACCCGTGTGGACGGCGGTTGCGGGGAACGTCACGAGGACTCCTGGGAACGAATCGGATTTTCCTACCGATCCATCCTCTCCAGCGGTTCGGGCCCGATGTGTATGCCGGGGGGAGGGTCGGCCCCCGCCGACCCGGTGGTGCGGCGGGAGCGCTCTCCTCCTCAGGTATGACATGTCCCCCTGGGAACTCCTCGTGGTCACTCCACGGCGACGCCGAAGGCGGTCGCCAGTCCCGCCAGACCGTTCGTCACCGCCCGAGCCGAGGGTGCGAGGTGCCAGCCGCCGTCCGCCCGCCGGAAACTCCCCAGCAGCATCGCGGAGTCCGGGACGCCGCCGTTGGCGCCCGGCCACTTCGCCGGTCCACTCGCACCCGGCCCGTACTCGGCGGCGACGGCCAGCCCGTACACGTAGCCGAGCGGCAGCGCCGGCGGCTCCTCCTCCTCGGTGGAGACCGCGAGCACCACCTCGTCGACCGCGGCCGGCAGCCGGTGCAGGTCCAGGCTCAGCCGGGCCGCCCGGGCCGGCTCGCCCGGCACCGAGTGGGTCGGGTGCAGCCGGACGGCGCCGTCCGGGTCCTGCGGGTTGTTGAAGAACACGAAGTGCTCGTCGCTCAGCACCCGGCCGCCGGCGCACAGGAACGCCGTGACGTCCAGCTCCACCGGGTCCCCGCCGGCGGTGCGGCTCTGCCAGCTGACCGTCACGCTGCTCCGCGCGGCGGCCGGCTCGGCCTCCTTCGGCTCCCTCGGTCCCGGCTCGGGCGCGGCGCTCCCGCCCGGTCGGCCTGTTCCGCCTGGTCCGCCGCCGAGCCGGCCGCGCAGCCCCTGCTCCGCCAGCAGCTCCACCAGCTCCGGTCCGCTCACCAGGGTCAGCGGCTTGCCCTCGATGTAGCTGTACGAGCCGCGGCCGAAGCCCGCCGTGGTCACCAGGATGCCCTTGATCGCGCCGTGGTGGCGGACGGTGGACTCCAGGTCGCGCACGGCCGTCGGCGGCACGGTCTTCTTGTAGCGCTTCGCCTGGATCACGATCTTCCCGCCGGTCACCGGGTCCAGGTCCTCGGCGACCACGTCCACCCCGACGTCGCCGCTGCGGGCCGTGGTCATCACGCGGAAACCGCGCAACCGGAACAACTCGGCGATCAGGTCCTCGAACTCGAGCGGATCCATCTCGAAGAGGTCCGGCTCGTCCTCGCCGAAGTGCCCGGCCAGGTTCCCGCCGACCGACTCCGGCAGCCGGTCCGGCTTCACCTCGTCCAGCCGCTCGGGCCGCGCCGACAGCTTGCCGCCCAGGCCCTGGAAGCACTCCACCGGGGCCACCCGGTCCAGCGCCAGCCCGGAGAAACCGTCCCGGGTCGCGGTCAGCGTGGACAGGAAGCGCTCCGCCTCCCGGCCGGTCGCCGGGTCGATGCCGAGCACGAAGCCGTTCAGCACCACCGAGTCCAGCATCCCGTCCGGGTCCGCCCGGAACAGCTCCGCCGCCACCCGCAGCGCCGACTGCGCCAGCACCTCCCGGTACAGCGCCTTGCGCTCGGTCGCCGGGCGGGCCACCTCGGCCTCGCGGTCGTCCGTCCTCACGTACCGCACCCGGGCGGCCGCCGGCACCACGTCCGGACCGGGCAGCTCCCAGTTCACCACCAGCTGACGGCTCGACACCTCCCAGGCCGCCACCAGCCGGTGCGGAAAGCCCTCCGGCCAGGCCGCCGAGGCGTACAGCCCGGCCGTGAAGTACTCCTGCACCGCCTCCGGCTCACCCGCCCGCAGCCGCCGCAGCAACTCCTCGGTGCCGGCCATGCGTTCCGCCTCCTGGCGGCGGAACGACTCCGCCCAGTGCAGGTACTCCTGGCGGTACGCGGTCAGCCGGCGCTGCCGGTTCGCCTCCCGCGCCTGCGCGGCGTACCAGTCCTGCTCGAACCGGGCCCGGGCCTGGGCGACGTACTGCTCGTACTGCCGGCGCACCCCGCCGTTGCGGGCCTGCACCGGGTCCGGCGGCGGGACGTGGTACGCGGCGGAGGCGTGGTCCGGCATCGGTACCGGCTCGCCCAGCGGCCCCGGATCGAACGGCGGCACCGGGCGCGCCGCCAGCAGCGCCTGCGGCCCGAACGCCGGCGCGGCCAGCCCGGCCGCCAGCAATCCGCGCAACTCCGCCACCCGGGCGTCCAGTTCGGCCGTCCGCCGGGCAGCCTCCGCCTCCCGCGACTGCTGGTACGCGCGCTGCGCCTCCCGCTCGTCCCGGGCGGCCGCCCGCTGCGCCTCCCGCTGGGCGCGCTCGTGCCGCCGCAACTCCGCCGCCTCGGCACGCCAACGGGCCTCCTCCCGGCGCTGCTGCTGCCGCTGCGCCTCTGCCCAGACCGCCAGCACCCCGCTGTTCCGCCGCCCCGCCACCAGCCACCCCTCCCGTCCACACGCCGCCACTGGCGCCCGCCACAATAGAACGTGGACGGCCCGTCGGGCCAAGCGCCCGCGGCCTGCGGGGCTTCCGGTCCGGGGTGGCTCGCGCGGGTGGTGGGTCGAGGTCCGTCAACCCGTCGACCCGGCCGACGAGTTCATGAACGGGCGTCAGTGCTGCGGCTCGGCGTACCAGCGCCAGTCGGTGCGGAGCGGGAGGCCGGGGAGGGTGGCGCGGCCGGTGGCCCAGAGGAGGGTCGGCCAGGGGTCCGCGAGGGGGACGTCGGGGAAGAGGCGGGTGAGGACGCGGGTGCAGACATCGGCGGGCGGGGTCCAGGGGACGCCGAGGCCCTGGGTGACGTCGTGGAGGTGGACCAGGGTCTCCACCAGGCTCATGGCCACGAAGCCGGAGGCGTCGGCGAGGCCCCACGGGTGGTGGGCCCGGGTGTCCGGCGGCGCGACCCGGGCGATGGCGACCATCAACCCGCCGCTGGCGTCCAGTACTTCGAGCAGACCCGGCACCCCGTCGGCCGGCTTGGCGCGGACGAAGTTGTTCGGGGCACCGGGCGAGCGGCGGGTCGCCTCGAAGGGCACGTACCGGTCGCGCGGCGGCCGGGCCGGGCCGAGCTGGGCGGCGTAGGCGAGGAGGTCGTCGGCGAGGTGTTCGACGGTCTCCCAGCAGCTCCAGTCGAGGGTGCCGGCGGGCCGCGACCAGTCCGCGTCCGCGGGGGCGCCGGCCAGGGTGTCGACGGCGAGGCGCAGGGTGCGGGCGAGGTCGTCCGGGGTCGGTGAGTCGATCATGGACGGGACGCTAGCAGCGGCGCGGGGCCACTGGGGTCCGGGTCCCCGCATTCTCCGGGATGCGGTCGTTGTCAGTGGCAGCGGGTAGCCTCACCTGGGTCGTGGACCTACAGGGAGGGCTGCCCGTGACGATCCCCGCACCCCAGCACCCGGAGCGGCCGGCCGGCTGGATCTCCACCGGCCTGAGCTGGCACGACGGCCGGGCCCTGCTCGGTGCCGTGCGCGGCACCCGGGTGCACGAGCGCGCCGTCGCACCGGGTACGGAGGTCGGCTGGCTGCTCGGCGGCCCGCGCCGCTGCACCGGGGCCTGGCTGGCCGGGGCGACGGAGCGCACGCCCTGCCCGCACCACGCGGTGATCGCCCCGGACGGCGGCGCCACCCAGTGCCCGGCCTGCCAGAGCGTGGACCGCGGCCTGGCGCTGGCCCGGGACCAGATCCTGGACGACGGCCGGACCTACCTGCTCTACCTCGCCTGGTTCGGCGAGGGCCTGCTGAAGGTCGGCCTGACCGCCGAGCAGCGCGGTGACAGCCGACTGCTCGAACAGGGCGCGCTGGCCTACGCGTTCACCGCACGCGGCGGCCTGCCCGCGGTGCGCCGCGCCGAACTGACCGTCGCCGCCTCGGGGTTGGCCCGGGAGCGGTACAAGTCCCGGCTGAAGACGGACCACTGGTGGGCGCACGGCGACGCCCCGCACCGCCGTGCCGTGCTCGCCGAGGCCCGCGCCCAGGCGCACCGGCTGCTGGACGGCCACGCGGTGGAACTGCTCGCCGACCGCCCGGTGGTGGACCACGTGGAGCGCTTCGGCCTGGCCGACGGCGCCCCCGAGGCCTACCGGGAGATCACCGGCCTGGCCGCCGGCGCGGTGATCGCGGGCACGCTGCGCCCGCCGGTGGGCCGGCACCTCTTCCTCGACCAGCCGGACGGCTCCGGCCCGCTGCTGCTGGACACCCGGCGGCTCACCGGCTGGACGCTCGTGCCCGTCACCGGCCGGCCCTGCGAGGGCCTCGCCCTGGAGGAGCGGAGCCGCCCGCCGGAGCCGGACACCCAGGAGGCACTGTTCTGAAGGCCCTAACCGAGCCGGCCGCGCACCCCGCCCGGCCCCGAGCGGGCCCGGCGGGACAGTGGCGGGCGGGACGGGCGGACGTCGCCGCGACCGGCGGCGACCGGCTCGGCGGCCTCGGCGGCGCGCCGGGCCAGGGCGGCCCGGGCGGCGGCCAGGGCGAGCCGGGCGAGCAGCGGGTCCTCCCGCAGGCCCGCCGTGAGCTTGGACGTCTGGCAGGGGGAGCACCAGACCGGCGAGGCCGGCCCGTCCGGGTACACCATGCCCTCCGGTGGCAGGTAGTGCCCACCGCACTCGACGCATTCGAAGACCAGTCTCATCCGACGATCACCGTCCCGGATCCGTGGCACCGACCGCAGGGTGACCAGAAGGTGTGAACCCTGGGCACCATGCTCCCTTCCTCGTCCAGTTCGACCGTTGCCTCGGTCTTCTGGGTCCCCCCGGACCCGCCGCAGCCGGAGCAGGACTGAACCTCGGGCATATGCCGTCCTTCCGTAGCGGAGCACCACCGTAGCGCGATTCTCCGTCGGGAAGCACCGCCCGCAGCCATCCACCACCCGTTCGGGTAGCGCGAACTCCCGTCGCGCGCCCCGGAGAAGGGCTCCGGAGAAGGGCTCCGGAGAAGGGCTCCGGTTAACGGCGAGACGGCGTCGGCCCCTCGCCTGAGCACCAGAGCGAGGGGCCGACCGATCAGGGGGAGTCTCAGCCGCGGGCGGCCCGCAGGAACTCCCGGTTCATCGCCGCGATGCTGGGCAGCGGGATGCCCTTGGGGCAGGCGGTGGCGCACTCACCGGTGTTGGTGCAGCCGCCGAAGCCCTCGGCGTCCATCGCCGAGACCATGTTCCGCACCCGGGCGGCGCGTTCGGGCGCGCCCTGCGGCAGCACGTTGAGGTGCACCACCTTGGCGGAGGTGAACAGCATCGCCGAGCCGTTCGGGCAGGCGGCCACGCAGGCGCCGCAGCCGATGCACTCGGCGTGCTCGAAGGCGGTGTCCGCGGCCTCCTTGGGGACGGGCGTGGCGTGCGCCTCGGGGGCGCTGCCGGTGGGGGCGGTGATGTAGCCGCCGGAGCCGATGATCCGGTCGAAGGCGGAGCGGTCCACCACCAGGTCCTTGACCACCGGGAAGGCCGCCGCCCGCCACGGTTCGACGTCGATGGTGTCGCCGTCCTGGAAGTGCCGCATGTGCAGCTGGCAGGTGGTGGTGCGTTCGGGGCCGTGCGCCTGGCCGTTGATGACCATGCCGCAGGCGCCGCAGATGCCCTCGCGGCAGTCGTGGTCGAAGGCGACCGGCTGGTCGCCGCGGGTGATCAGCTCCTCGTTGAGGGTGTCGAGCATCTCCAGGAAGGACATGTCCGGGCTGATGCCGCTGACCTGGTAGGTGGTCATCGAGCCGGGTGCGTCCGGGCCCGACTGGCGCCAGATGCGCAGGGTGAGGTTCACGCGTAGCTCCGCTGGGTGGGGTGGACGTGCTCGAAGTCGAGGTCCTCGCGGTGGAGGACGGGTGCCTCGCCGGTGGCGGTGAACTCCCAGGCGGCGGCGTAGGAGAACTCCTCGTCGCGCCGGGCGGCCTCGCCGTCGGGGGTCTGGCTCTCGGTGCGGAAGTGGCCGCCGCAGGACTCGGCGCGGTGCAGCGCGTCCAGGCACATCAGTTCGGCCAGTTCGAAGTAGTCGACCAGCCGGTTGGCCTTCTCCAGCGACTGGTTGAGCTCCCGGCCGGTGCCGGGCACCTTGATCCGGCGCCAGAACTCCTCGCGCAGCCGGGGGATCCGCTCCAGCGCGCGCTTGAGCCCGGCCTCGTCGCGGGCCATTCCGCACTCGTCCCAGAGGAGTTCGCCGAGCTCGCGGTGGAAGGAGTCCGGGGTGCGGTCGCCGTCGACGGAGAGGATCAGGTTGAGCCGGTCCGCGACCTCGGCCTCGACCTCGGTGAGCACCGGGTGGTCGGCGGGCACCGCGGCGACCGGGTTGCGGGCCAGGTAGTCGTTGATGGTGGGCGGCAGCACGAAGTAGCCGTCGGCGAGGCCCTGCATCAGCGCGCTGGCGCCGAGCCGGTTGGCGCCGTGGTCGGAGAAGTTGGCCTCGCCGATGGCGAACAGGCCCGGGATGCTGGTCTGCAGGTCGTAGTCGACCCAGAGCCCGCCCATCGTGTAGTGGATCGCCGGGTAGATCCGCATCGGCACCTGGTACGGGTCCTCGGCGGTGATCCGCTCGTACATCTCGAAGAGGTTGCCGTACTTGGCCTCGACGGCGTCGCGGCCCATCCGGCGGATCGCGTCGGCGAAGTCCAGGTACACGCCCTGCCCGCCGGGGCCGACGCCGCGGCCCTCGTCGCAGACGTTCTTGGCGGCCCGGGAGGCGATGTCGCGGGGCACCAGGTTGCCGAAGGAGGGGTAGATCCGCTCCAGGTAGTAGTCCCGCTCCTCCTCCGGGATCCGCGCGGGCGGGCGGGTGTCGCCCTGGGCCTTGGGCACCCAGATCCGGCCGTCGTTGCGCAGCGACTCGCTCATCAGGGTGAGCTTGGACTGGTGGTCGCCGGAGCGCGGGATGCAGGTGGGGTGGATCTGGGTGAAGCACGGGTTGGCGAAGTAGGCGCCGCGCCGGTGGGCCCGCCAGATCGCGGTGGCGTTGGAGTTCTTGGCGTTGGTGGACAGGTAGAACACGTTGCCGTAGCCGCCGGTGGCGAGGACGACGGCGTCCGCGGTGTACGAGCTGATCTCGCCGGTGACCAGGTCGCGGGCGACGATGCCGCGGGCCCGGCCGTCGACCACCAGCAGGTCGAGCATCTCGGTGCGCGGGTGGATCTCCACGTTCCCGGCGGCGATCTGCCGGGAGAGCGCCTGGTAGGCACCGAGCAGCAGCTGCTGCCCGGTCTGGCCGCGGGCGTAGAAGGTGCGGGAGACCTGCACGCCGCCGAAGGAGCGGGTGTCCAGCAGGCCGCCGTACTCGCGGGCGAAGGGCACGCCCTGGGCCACGCACTGGTCGATGATCTCCACCGACACCTGGGCGAGCCGGTGCACGTTGGACTCGCGGGCCCGGAAGTCGCCGCCCTTGACGGTGTCGTAGAACAGCCGGCGGATCGAGTCGCCGTCGTTGCGGTAGTTCTTGGCCGCGTTGATGCCGCCCTGGGCGGCGATCGAGTGAGCGCGTCGCGGGGAGTCCTGGAAGCAGAACTGGACCACGTGGTAGCCCTGTTCGGCGAGGGTGGCGCCGGCCGCGCCGCCGGCCAGGCCGGTGCCGACCACGATCACGGTGTGCTTGCGCCGGTTCGCCGGGTTGACCAGCTTGGCCTCGAACCGCCGCTGGTCCCAGCGCTGTTCGATCGGCCCGGCGGGGGCCTTGGTGTCGGCGATCGGCTCGCCGACGGCGTAGTCCAGGTAGCTCATTTGACGACTCCGAACATCACGGCCAGGGGGACGGACAGGAAGCCGGCCGTCAGCAGCAGCGCCAGGCCGTTGGCGGTCAGCTTCAGCGCCCGGTCGCGGCGGGCGTTGTTGGCGCCGAGGGTCTGCGCGGCGCTCCAGAAGCCGTGCCGGATGTGGAAGCCGAGGGCCAGCATCGCGACGATGTAGATCACGTCGCTGTACCAGCGACCGAAGGTGCCCACGACGTTCTGGTAGACGTGGCCGTGCTCGGCGACCGGGTTCACGGTGAGCGTGGTGAGGTCGAGGATGTGCCAGACGATGAACAGGCCCAGGATCACCCCGCCCCAGCGCATGGTCCGGGTCGCGTAGCTGGCGCGGCGGCGCTGGTGCACGTACTTGCTCGGGCGGGCGGCGAGGTCGCGGCGGCTGAGCTGGTACGCGGACACCCCGTGCAGGACGACGGAGGCCAGCAGGGCGGTGCGGGCGATCCACAGGAACCACTCGTGGCCCAGGAACGGCTGGCCGATGGTGCGCAGCCAGGCCGCGTAGCCGTTGATGTCGTCGGGGCCGAAGAACACCTTGAGGTTCCCCAGCATGTGCGCGACCAGGTACAGCAGCATGACCAGGCCGGTGACGGCCATGACCGCCTTCTTGCCGACGGTCGACCGCCACAGGGTCGCCAGGGTGGACGGATGCCGGCCCGTCCGAGTCGCGGTTGTCATGGCAGCAACGGTAGGGAGGGCGGCAAGGGGGCGTCCAAGACATGCTGCGGCTGGTGACGATAGCCGGGTCCTATCGTTGCGGCGTAGCCTGGTCGCGTGCAGCTGCAGCAACTCCGCTACTTCCTGGCCGTCGCCGAGACCCGGCACTTCACCCGGGCGGCCGAGGCCGCGCATGTCGCCCAGCCCTCGCTCTCGCAGCAGATCCGGGCGCTGGAGCGGGAGTTGGGGGCCGAACTGTTCCACCGCACCCGGGGCAACATCACCCTCACCGACGCCGGGGACGCCCTGCTGCCGCTGGCCCGGCGCATCCTCGCGGACACCGAGAGCGCCCGCCTCGCCGTCCAGGAGACGGTGCAGCTGCGCCGCGGCCGGGTCCGGCTGGGTGCGCCGCCGAGCCTGTGCACCAGCCTGGTGCCGGACGTGCTGCGGGTGTTCCGGGACCGCTACCCGGGCGTCGCGCTGGGGGTGCGCGAGGGCGGCTCGCGGGACCTGGTGCGCTGGCTGGCGGCGGGCGAGCTGGACCTCGCGCTGATCATCACCCCGCCCAGCGGGGAGGCCGCGCCCGCCCTGGCCGTCACCGAACTGCTGCACGAGGAGCTGGTGCTGGTCTCGGCCGCGGGGCGTGCCCGGCGCACCGTGCGGGTGGCCGAACTCAAGGAACGGCCACTGGTGATGTTCCGGGAGGGCTACGACCTGCGCGAGGCGACCCTGGCGGCCTGCCGGGCGGCCGGGTTCGAGCCGGAGTTCGCGGTGGAGGGTGGCGAGATGGACGCGGTGCTGGGCTTCGTGCGGGCCGGGCTCGGACCGGCCGTGCTGCCCGGCATGGTGGCGGCACGCTCGGGGCTCGCGGTGACGGCCTTCGCCGGCCCGGGCCTAGCACGCACCATCGCCGTGGCGCACGCCCACGACGTGCCGCTGACCCGCGCGGCGGAGGCCCTGCGTACGACCCTGCTGGCCCACCTGCGCGACGCCGCCCGCAGCGGCGAACTCCCGCCGGGCACCAAGCTGCTGCTGCCGTGACCCCCGTCCAGAACCTGCGCGTGGCGCGGGAGGAGGTGTGGGTTCGACGCGCGTGGGGTTCGACGTAGCGCGGCAGCACCGATCTCAGCCGTACAGCCCCGGATCGCGGAGGACCCCCGGCGTGGTCCGGGCCCTGCGTCAACGCCCGCAGGACTTCGAAGCCTCCACCAGCACGCCAGACGAGGGTGCCCGCAGCGTGCGGGCCGGGCATCACAAGCGATCAGCGAGTCGCAGTGCGCGCAACGCGGAATCCTACGTCGTCGACTCGGAAGGTCGGGTGGCTGCGGCGTCGGACGGAGGCCCTGCAGCTCCAGTGCTCGTCGAACCAGCCACCGCCGCGCAGTACCCGGTAGGTGCCGTACACCTCGGCGTCGTAGATGTCCCAGCACCACTCCCACACGTTGCCGAGCGTGTCGTGAAAGCCCCACGGATTGTGCCGCTTACGGCACACCTCATGGATGCGCTCGGTCGAGTTGCCTCGGTACCAAGCGATCTCGTCGAGGGGGCCGTACCGCGGTCCCGTGGTACCGGCGCGGCAGGCGTACTCCCACTCGGCTTCTGTCGGCAGTCTGTACCCATCGGCGGATGCGTCCCACTCGATTTCCTCACCGCCGGCCTGGAAGTGGTAGACGGGGGAGAACCCGTCGCGCTGGGACAGCGCGTTGCAGAATCGGACGGCATCCCACCAGGAAACGCTATCGACGGGTAACCGGTCCCCGTAGGCCGCGATCGGATGCTGGTCGGCGATCCGGGCGTAAAGCGCCTGGGTGATCGGATACGCCGCGAGCTGGTAAGGCGCAAGCTCAACCGCCCAGCTGCGCTGCGTGCGCCGGTCTGACAAGACGATCTGTCCGGCGGGAATGTCGATCATCTTGGGCTCTGCACTCGTATCCATACTTCGAGGACATTACCGGAATCTCCTGGACCGGATACGGCAGGCTGCGACCCGATGTGATCCACTTCTCTCGATTGGCCTGCCTGCCTTGCCCGTTGCCACCGCCCGTCCGATCACCTTGCACGCTGCCGAGCGCAAGCGGCTGAAACTGATGGCCTACGGCCACAAGACCGAGTACCGGCTGCGGATGCGCGCGCAGATCGTCCTGCACGCAGGCGGACACGCCAACGCGCGCATCGCCCGGGAGACCGGCCTGCACCTGGACACGGTCCGGTGCTGGCGCGGCAGCGCCCGCACTTGGCAAGGCGTCCCGCTCGGCGAGGACGAGTACGTGATCAGCGCGGACGAGAAGACCTCCATCCAGGCCCGCTGCCGCTGCCACCCCACCCTCGAGCCTTCGAAGACCGCTACAACGCCACGGCACAGCCGTTCCAGTGGAGGTTCACCACCTCCGACCTGGACGATCTGCTGGCCAGGCTCGATCAGCACACCACCGACCACCAGGAAGAATCCTCGCTCCGCCTCGCCGCATGATCAACCCCCGAAGGACTTCCGGAGCCGACCGCTAAGCTGCTGCACCGTGCGCGGTTCACGGCGGCGGGCGTGTCGGTCCGCGCTGCCGGGGCAGGAACGGGGGGCGGATGCGCGAGGATCAGCGGCGGGCGGAGGCTACCCGGCAGCAGGCGCTGCTTGAGCGGTGGGTTGCCCCGCGCCGGACACGGGCGGCGGGGAAGGCGCTCGATGCGTACCGCGCGAGTGGGCAACGGCTGACCGCTGCCCGCCGGGCCGGAGACCTGTCGGCTGCACAGGAGTCACTCGCCCAGCAGCTGGCCGCACAGCAGGAGTTGGGCGAGCTGATCGGTGCGAGGGAGGCGGGTTGGCTGCTGGACGCCGCCGACCGTCCGGCGGAGCTGGTGACCGTCTTCGTCGACGAGACCACCGTGCGCGCGCAGCACGTGCAGCGTGCCGGGTTGGGGACTCTGCAGGCGTACGGCGCGGTCGCGCTGCCGGGCGAGCTGCTGCCGGTCTTCGCTGCCCGCGCGGCCGGGATCCAGGCCGAGTTCGGGATCGGTGGCGAGGAGTTGAAGTGGTCGCCGGACCGGAAGCGGCAGCCGGCGCAGTTCGCACTCGGCGCCCGCGGGCGCGAGCCGGTGCAGCGGGCTCTGCTGGCAGTGGCCGCCGAGTGCGGGGCTTGGACGGCGACCGTGGTGTGGGACCAGGAGCGCGATCCGAGTCCGGATGCCCACCGAGAGAAGTGGATGCTGAAGCTGCTCTACGAGCGGATCAGCATGGGTCTGTCCGATCGGGACGGTCTCGGCACAGTGGTCTTCGACCAGAAGCACTCCCTGCGCGGGCACGACGCTGACTGGCTCGCTGCCACCCGGAAGCTGACGGACCATGGAACCGAGTACACCAGCGCCTCCCGGATCGTGAACCGCTTCGTCATGGGCCCGTCCGACCATCTGCCCGGCCTCCAGCTCGCCGACCTGGTCGTCGGCGCCACCACGGCCCTGGTCGCCGGCCAGAATAGCGGGCTGGCGCTGCGGGAACCGCTGCTGGAGCTGATCCACCGCCGCGAGGACGGGGATCTGTCCGGCGCCGGACTGAAGTTGTGGCCCAACTCGTTGGAGAACCTGTATTCCTGGATCCAGCACGGCCGGCCTGCCGAGCCGAAGGGTGAGCTGTACGAGCTGCTGCGGTCGTTCGGCGACGACTCCCTGGACTCGCTCCGGGACCATCGGCCGTTCGCCCGGGATGACGGCCTGACCGAACGTCATTGATTCTCCGTCGTGTTGGAGGCAGCATGCACTCATGGCTGACGAACGCTGTGATCACGGGCTGATAGTCGGGCAGTGCGGTCACTGCAAGCCGGTTCCCCCGGGTCTGACCGCATCCGTCTGGACCACCCGGGGCGGCTCCGTGTTCCACCGATCGGTGGCGTGCGACGCGCTCGCCGACGGACAGGCCCGCGCCGCCCGCACGGGCAGGGACGTGCACCAGCCGACCCGCGTCGCACTGGCCGACGCCATGGCACAGGGGCGCGGTGCCTGCATCCCCTGCTTCCCTGGCTACCGCCCGACCAGCACCACCAAGCCCTGCCTCGTCCGGGTGGGCACGCAATGGCTGGGCGGCCTGCTCACCGAGTGGCGGCGCGGCGCCGACGGGCGGTGGAGCGGGGTGGTCTCGTACGTCGCCGACGGCGAGCAGGTGACTGTCGTCAAGGACCAGGAGGATCTGCGCCCGGCGTCCTGAGGCCTCCCGTGCCGACTCCCGGCCGCCATCCTTGATCATCTTCGTGGTCGGCGTGCGGGTCGACCCGGCCGACCGGTGCGGTCGGGGCCAGCGTTTGCCCAGCTGGGCGGAGGCGGAGGATACGAGATTCGAACTCGTGAGGGGTTGCCCCCAACACGCTTTCCAAGCGTGCGCGAGCGCGAAGGCCCGGGGCTGGCCCCGGGCCTTCGTCGTGCGTGCGCTCAGGCCGGCAGCACGGCCTCGATCGCGGCGATCAGCTCCGCCGACTCCGGCTCGACGCGCGGACGCAGACGCGCGGCGACGGTGCCGTCCGGGGAGATCAGGAACTTCTCGAAGTTCCAGCTGACGTCCCCGGCCTGGCCCTCGGCGTCGGCGACCTGGGTCAGCTGCTGGTACAGCGGGTGCCGGTCGTCACCGTTGACGTCGATCTTCTCGAACAGCGGGAAGGTCACGCCGTAGGTGGTCGAGCAGAAGCTCCGGATCTCCTCGGCGCTGCCCGGCTCCTGCCCGGCGAACTGGTTGCACGGGAAGCCCAGCACGGTGAACCCGCGCGCGGCGTACCGCTTCTGGAGGTTCTCCAGACCGGTGTACTGCGGGGTCAGGCCGCACTTGGACGCGACGTTGACGATCAGCAGCGCCTCGCCCTTGTGGTCGCCCAGCGAGGTGGCCTCGCCGGACAGGGTGCGCAGCGGGATGTCGTACAGGCTCACGGTGGTGGTCCTTTCGGCAGGTCGGCGGGGGATGACGCCGGGGCACACGGTAGCGGGCCCCGGACGGCTCAACCGTGGCGGCACCGCCGGTGTTCCGTCCGGGCCCGCCGGTGTTCCACAGGTGCGGGGGCGTACGGAGCGGCTCGTACGCCCCCGCACCTGCAGGCTCGCGGCGTCGACCGGTCAGAGGGCCAGCGGCTTGATCGCGGTCGGCGCGTGCTCGGGCAGGGAGGCCAGCTCCTCGAACTCGTTGACCTTGTCGATGTCGGCGGCGGCCATCGAGATGTTGGTGACCCGCTCCAGGATCGCCTCGACCACGACCGGGACGCGGAACTCGGCGGCCAGCTTCTTGGCCTCCTCGAAGGCCGGCAGCAGGCCCTCGGGCTCGGTGACCCGGATCGCCTTGCAGCCCAGGCCCTCGGCGACCTTGACGTGGTCCACGCCGTAGACGCCCAGTTCCGGCGCGTTGATGTTCTCGAACTCCAGCTTGACCTGGAAGTCGATGTCGAAGTTGCGCTGCGCCTGGCGGATCAGGCCCAGGTAGGAGTTGTTCACCAGCACGTGGACGTACGGGATCCGGTGCTGGGCGCCGACCGCCAGCTCCTCGATCATGAACTGGAAGTCGTAGTCGCCGGAGAGGGCGACGATCCGGCCCTCCGGGTCGGCGGTGGCGACGCCCAGCGCGGCCGGGATGGTCCAGCCCAGCGGGCCGGCCTGGCCGCAGTTGATCCAGTGCCGCGGCTTGTAGACGTGCAGCATCTGCGCGCCGGCGATCTGGGACAGACCGATGGTGGTGACGTACCGGGTCTCCGGTCCGAAGGCCCGGTTCATCTCCTCGTAGACGCGCTGCGGCTTGAGCGGCACGTTGTCGAAGTGGGTGCGGCGCTGCAGCTGGGCCTTCCGCTCCTGGGTGGAGGCGGCCCACGCGCTGCGGTCCTTGAGCGTGCCGGCGGCCTTGAGCTCCTTGGCGACCTGGACGAACAGTTCCAGGGCGGCCTTGGCGTCGGAGGCGATGCCGAGCTCGGGGGCGAAGATCTTGCCGATCTGGGTGGGCTCGACGTCGACGTGGACGAACTTGCGGCCCGCGGTGTAGACGTCCAGGCCGCCGGTGTGGCGGTTGGCCCAGCGGTTGCCGATGCCGAGGACGAAGTCGGAGGCGAGGAAGTTCTCGTTGCCGTAGCGGTGCGAGGTCTGCAGGCCGACCATGCCGGCGTTCAGCTCGTGGTCGTCCGGGACGATGCCCCAGCCCATCAGGGTCGGGACCACCGGGACGCCGGTCAGCTCGGCGAACTCCAGCAGCAGTTCGGAGGCGTCGGCGTTGATGACGCCGCCGCCGGCCACGATCAGCGGGCGCTCGGACTCCTGGAGCAGCGCGATGGCCTTCTCGATCTGGATCCGGTTGGCGGTCGGCTTGTAGACCGGCAGCGGCTGGTAGGCCTCCGGGTCGAAGTCGATCTCGGTCAGCTGGACGTCGATCGGCAGGTCGATCAGGACCGGGCCGGGGCGGCCGGAGCGCATCAGATGGAAGGCCTGCTGGAACACGCCGGGGACCTGCGCGGCCTCCAGGACGGTGGTGGCGGCCTTGGTGACCGGCTTGGCGATCGAGGCGATGTCGACGGCCTGGAAGTCCTCCTTGTGGAGGCGGGCGACCGGGGCCTGGCCGGTGATGCACAGGATCGGGACGGAGTCGGCGATCGCCGAGTACAGGCCGGTGATCATGTCGGTGCCGGCCGGGCCGGAGGTGCCGATGCACACGCCGATGTTGCCGGCCTTGGCGCGGGTGTAGCCCTCGGCCATGTGGGAGGCGCCCTCGACGTGCCGGGCCAGGGTGTGCCTGATCCCGCCGGAGGCCTTGAGGGCGGCGTAGAAGGGGTTGATCGCGGCGCCCGGCACGCCGAAGGCGGCGTCGACGCCTTCGAGCTTGAGGATCTCCACGGCCGCGCGGGCGGCTGTCATACGAGGCATCGGGTCTCTCCTGCGTCGGCCCGCAGTGGCTCGGAGGGCTCATCTCCTGAATTCCACCATACGGAAGAGCGGTTTCTGTATGTGGAAACACGGTAGGGTCGGGTCCGGCGGGGAGTCAAGGGGGACTTCAACAGAATGTGTAACGCCGGATCGCGACCTCCCGGACGGCCGTGGTTCGTACACCAGAACCGCGTTCGCGCCGGTGTACCCGGGGAAGCGGAGCCTCCGGCCCGGAAAGCGCACCCGCCGTGCAGTGCCGGTGAAGGGACGGTGCCCGAGGTCGGCCCGCCCCGCGGAGCTGGGTACCGTCGGTGCCACGCCGGGCCCGTGGCGTCCGACCGGGGCCGCGGCAGGGGGATCCCGGGCGCGCCGGAACGGGGGGACACCGTCGGCGGGCCCGTCCAGGACCGGCGCCCGGTCCGCCGCAGCCTCCGGTCGTGAGACGCACCTCCCGACCGCGCCGACCCGAGACCCGTCGTCCGTCGTCCGTCGTCCGTCGTCCGTCGCCCGACACCCGTCGTCCGTTCGGACCCGGTGCCGTACCGCTGTCGCCTGCCGCGGTCAGCCCTCACCGCCGTCGTCCCACGCCCCATCCCGCCTCCCGCCTCCCGCCCCGCAACGGCGCGCCCGCAGCGGCGGGCGCGCGGAAGGAACGCCGCCATGCGCCGCACCCCTGCCCGACCCCCGGCGGTGACCGGGTGAACCGTCCGCCCCGCCGCCAGGGCCCGCCGGGCCGCCCCCGCAAGAACGCCCCGCCGGGCCGCCGCCGACCCCCGCTCGCCACGCTGCGCGCCGTCCCCTGGCGGCACGACCTGCCCGCCTCGCTGGTGGTGTTCCTGGTCGCGCTCCCGCTCTGCGTCGGGGTCGCCGTCGCCTCCGGCGTCCCGGCCGAACTCGGGCTGGTCACCGGCATCGTCGGCGGCCTGGTCGTCGGCCTGCTGCCCGGCAGCAGCCTCCAGGTCAGCGGGCCCGCCGCCGGACTGACCGTGCTGGTCGCCGAGGCCGTCCAGCGCTTCGGCATCGACGCGCTCGGCCCGCTGGTGCTCGGCACCGGCCTGCTCCAGCTGGCGATGGGAGCGCTACGGCTCGGCCGCTGGTTCCGCGCGATGTCCGCCTCGGTGGTGCACGGCATGCTGGCCGGCATCGGACTGACCCTGGTGTCCGGCCAGCTGTACGCGCTCGCCGACCGCCGCGCCCCCGGCACCGGCCCGCAGAAGCTCGCCGGACTGCCCGCCCTGCTGACCGACGCGGCCACCGCCGCCGCCAACCCGAGCGCCGTCGCCCTCGGCCTGGGCACCCTGCTGGTGCTCGTCGGCTGGAAGCACCTACCGGCCCGGGCGGCCCGCAGCGTTCCCGCGCCGCTCGCCGCCGTCGGCCTCGCCGCCGCCGTCACCACCGCGGCCGACCTGCCGGTCGCCCGGGTCCGGGTCGCCGGTCTGCTCGACGTCGTCCAGCTGCCCGAGCCCGCCACGCTCGGCGCCCTGGTCGGCACCGCCGGGCTCGGCACGGTCGTCGCCTTCACCCTGATCGCCTCCGCCGAGACGCTGTTCAGCGCCGCCGCCGTGGACCGGATGCACCACGGCCCGCGCACCGACTACGACCGCGAACTCACCGCCCAGGGCCTCGGCAACACCGTCTGCGGACTTCTCGGCGCCCTGCCGATGACCGCCGTGATCGTGCGCAGCGCCGCCAACGTCCAGGCGGGCGCCCGCACCAAGGCCGCGCGCTTCCTGCACGGGCTGTGGCTGCTGCTGTTCACCGCCCTGCTGCCCGGCGCGCTCGGCTTGGTCCCGCTCACCGCGCTGGCCGCGGTCCTGGTGCACGCCGGAGCCAAGCTGGTGCCGGTGCGCCGGATCGCCGCGCTGTGTCGCGGGCACCGCGGCGAGGCGTTGGTGCTGGGAGCGACAGCGGTCGCGATCGTCGCCACCGACCTGTTCGAGGGGGTGCTGATCGGCGTCGGCCTGGCCGTGGTCAAGTCCGCCTGGCAGACCTCCCACCTGCAGATCGCCGTGGAGGAGGTGGTGCTGACGAGTGGTCGGCCATTGCGCCGGGTCCGGCTCAGCGGCAACGCCACCTTCCTGCGGCTGCCCCGGCTGCTGGACACCCTGGAACGGCTGCCCGGCGACCGGCCGGTGGAACTGGACTGGTCCGGACTGCGCCACCTGGACCACGCCTGCACCCTGGCCCTCACCTCCTGGGCCGACCAGCACCGGGCTCGCGCCAGCGCCCCGCTGGCGGTGGAACCACCGCTGCCGACGGTCGTCTGAGGGCGGGTCGGGAGCCCCGATGCGGCGCTCAGGGCCGGCGGACCTGTGCCGGCAGCGAGAGCGAGGGCAGGTCCGCCGGCCTGCCGTCGTCATCCGTGGAGGTGCCGCCGGGGTAGCGGATGCACTCGGAGGACGCGCCGACGGCGAGCCGGCCGGTCGAGTCCGTGTAGCTGATGCCGATGGCGTAGGAGGCGGAACCGGGGGCGGTGTCCGGCGGGTTCAGCTGCAGCCGGAAGCCGTCGAACTCCTGGTAGGAGCCGACCGTCCAGCCCTGTTCGGTCAGGGCCTGGCGGGCCCGCTGGACTCCCTCCGCCGCCTGCTGGTGGGTGACTCCGCGGAGGGTGAAGCGCGCGGCGATCACGGCGGTGCGGGGTTCGAGGGGAGGACTGTCCGACAGGTCGCCTCCGAAGTGTGCCAGCCCGCGCCGGCGGCAGTTGCTCGGGCGGGCCTCGATGCCGGTGCCGACGTCCGGCTCCAGCACCGGCGCCTGCGGCAGGGCGAGGGCGTCGTAGGCGGTCACCGCCCGGTCGTTCAGGTGCCGGGCGGTGGCGGCCGGATCCGCCACCGGGAACGGATCCCCCTCCCAGGCCCGGCCGAGCCCCACCGCACCGAGCAGCACGGCGGCCGAGAGCACCGCGGCGGTGGACAGGACGGCCGCCTTGCGGCGCGGGGTGATCTGCTGCGAACTCTCCATGGCCCGCATCGTGCCGGGGGCCGTCGGGCCGCCGCATGAGTACGGGTACTCAACGGGCTGCGGGCCGATCCTCAGTGCAGGGCCTAGCCTGGCCGCGACCGGTGTCGTCGGGAGACAAGGAGCGCAGAACCGTGATCGCAGCATTTTCGGTGACCCCGTTGGGGATCGGCGAGGACGTGGGGGAGGCGGTGGCCGCGGCCGTCCGGGTGGTCCGGGCCAGCGGGCTGCCGAACCGCACGGACGCGATGTTCACCAGCATCGAGGGGGAGTGGGACGAGGTCATGCCGGTGATCAAGGCGGCGATCGAGGCGGTGAAGGCGCACAGCAACCGGGTGAGTACGGTCATCAAGATCGATGACCGGGCCGGGGTCACCGACGGCCTCACCGCCAAGGTCGCCTCGGTCGAGCGGCACCTCGCGGACGGTTAGGGCCTCGGGGTCGGCGTGGGCCGCGCGGCGGCCGGTTCGGCCGGCCCACCAGCCCGGCCTCGCCGGCGGCGGGCTGCACCGTCGGCGCGGACCTGGTGCTGGACGGCGGCGTCACCGCCTGAGTCCGCCCGAAGCAGCCTCAACGGTCGTTCAGTGAACGGCCGTTGAGGCAACTCACGATTACAGTGCGTCCAGCGCCTGTTCGGTGCGTGCCCGCGCGAACGCATAGTCGTCCGCCGCCACCAGCAGGACCAACCCCTCCGGCCCCGCGAACCAGCGGCAGCCGCGACCGAGCGCGGGCAACTCCACCAACTCGTCCGGAAGTTCCTCATCGGGCTCGAAGAAGAGGCTCAGCCCGTCGTCCTCCATCAGCTTCTCGCTCATCGCCATCACCGCCGCCGCCGTCGAGAAGCGCTCCTCCCAGGGCTCCCAGCGCTCCTGTGACTTGTCCGCGAGGTCCAGCCGTTCCACCGTCGGCGGGTCCGCCTGCGCCAGGTCGTCCAGCAGTACGCCCCAGCGCGCGCAGGCCTGGTTCTCCACCCGGTACACCAGCGCGCCGTCCAGCACGTAGAGCTCGTCCGGCGTCAGCAGCACGTCCTGGCAGCTGGTGAGGTCGGCCCGGCGCCCGAACAGCCGGTACGCCTCGCGCAGCGCCACCGGCAGCCGCAGCCCGAGCCGCTGCTCGGCCGCGTCCAGTTCGGCGTCGGTGAAACCGTCGGCCGGCGTCAGCGGCTCGCCCCAGTGCGCGGCGAAGCCCCGGACCAGGGCCCAGGCGCCCTCGCGGCCGCGCAGGGTTTCGGCCATCGCGGCCGGCATGTCGAAATCCGTGTCGTTCACCCGCGCACGGTACGACACCCCGCTGACATCGCCCCGGGTCCGAACCCTCGTCAGCGCACGACCGGCCGAATCTGACGCGAACGCGTAATCCCGAGGACACCGGTTGATCACCACGGGGTTTCCGCGCCGTCGTTCGGGCAAGACACGGTTTCGGCCGGAACCGACACACGAAAGGCGGACGCGCGACAGATGCCGACCGCACCGCACACCGCACGCCGGAACCGCTGGGGCGAGCACGGGCTCGCCTGGGCCTTCCTGCTGCCCTCCCTGGTGGTCTTCGCCCTGTTCATCGGCTATCCGTTGGGACGGACGATCTACCTGAGCGGGCACGCCAACGACCTCTTCGGCGCGCCCTCCCGCTACGTCGGGCTGAAGCACTACACCGACCTGCTGTCCTCGGCCGACTTCGGCCGGACGCTGGTCACCACGGGGCTGTTCACCCTGCTCACCGTGGTGCCCGGGGTGCTCGGCGCGCTGGTGCTGGTGCTGCTGCTGGAGAACCGGATCCGGGGCGTGCGGCTGCTGCGCTCGGCCTTCGCGCTGCCCTTCGCCTTCTCGGTGGCCAGTGCCTCGGTGGTCTTCGCGGTGTTCTTCAACCCCGCCAGCGGGGTGCTCAACGGCCTGCTGTCGCACGTCGGCCTCGGCCCGATCGGCTGGCTCACCGACTCCCGGTACGCGCTGGTCTCGGTGGCACTGACCACGGTCTGGATGAACCTCGGCTACAACGTGCTGGTGCTCTCGGCGGGCATCGGCTCGATCCCCGGCGAGATCGTCGAGGCGGCCCGCATCGACGGCGCCTCCGGCCTGCGGCTGGCCCGCTCGATCACCGTCCCGATGCTCGGCCCGAACCTGTTCTTCCTGACCGTGGTCTCCACCGTCCAGGCACTGCAGAGTTTCGGCCAGATCCACATCCTCACCAAGGGCGGGCCGGACGGCTCCACCCGGACCCTCGTCTACTCCGTCTACGAGAAGGCGTTCGCCTACAACTCCAGCGACTTCGGCACGGCGAGCGCCCAGGCCGTGGTGCTGCTGGTGGTCGTCCTCGCCTGTACGGGCGTCCAGTTCGGCGTCCTGGAGCGGAAGGTGCACTACGCATGAGCGTTCTCGCCACCGAAGTCGAGACGAAGAAGGCCGACGCGCCCCGCCCGCGCCCCCGGACCCTCGCCGGGCGCTCCCCGCGCGACCTGCTGGGCCGCGCCGTCGTCCACCTGCTGCTGGCCGTGGCCCTGGTCACCGTGGCCTTCCCGGTGTACTACGCGATCGCCGGTGCCTTCATGGGCCCCGCCGAACTCTCCTCCTACCCACCGGCGTTGGTGCCGCACTCGGTCACCGGGCGGAACTTCTCCGGCGCCGTGGACACCATCCCGCTGTTCCGGCAGTACGCCAACTCGGCGATCACCGCCACCGCGATCACCCTCGCCCAGCTGTTCACCTCGATCCTGGCCGCGTACGCCTTCGTCTTCCTGCCGCTGAAGGCGCGGGCGGTGGTGTTCGGGGTGTTCCTGGCCACGCTGATGGTCCCGTGGGAGGCCATCATCATCCCCAACTACCTGACGCTGTCGGACTGGGGCTTCGGCAACACCTACTTCGGCCTGGTCCTGCCGTTCCTCGCCTCCGGCTTCGGCACCTTCATGCTGCGCCAGGCCTTCCGGCAGCTGCCCGGCGAACTGCGCGACGCGGCCCGGATCGACGGCGCCGGCCACTGGCGCTTCCTGTGGCGGATCGTCGTCCCGCTGAACAAGCCGGCGCTGGCCGCGCTGTCGATCTACGTGTTCCTGTCCGCCTGGAACCAGTACTTCTGGCCGCTCATCATCACGCGCACGGCCGACATGCAGACCCTCCAGATCGGCCTCACCTCGCTGCGCGACTCCGAGATGGCCGACCCCGGCCTGATCCTGGCCGGAGTCGTGCTCTCCCTGTTGCCCACCCTCGCCCTGGTGGTCTTCGGTCAGCGCTTCATCGTCCGCGGCCTCACCGCGGGCGCCGTCCGCTGACCCACCCCGCTGACCCGTTCACGCCCGCCTCCCCTCCTCGGAAGAAAGAGAACCTCGTGAAGAAGAGTGCACGCGCGCTCGCGGCCCTGCTGGTGGCCGGCCTCTCCCTGACCGCCTGCGGCTCCGGCGACTCCGGCTCCGGCTCGGGCGGCTCCGCCGACGCGGGCGCCCCCGGGGCCCAGGCGCTCGACCAGGCCTCCGGCGTGACCACCGTCGAGTTCTGGCACTCGATGACCGGCAAGAACGCCGACGTGCTGAACGGGCTGGTCAGCCAGTTCAACGCCGCCCACCAGGGCAAGATCGAGGTCAAGGCGCAGTTCCAGGGCAAGTACGACGAGCTGGTCACCAAGTACAAGGCCGCGGTGCAGCAGAAGGGCACCCCCGCCCTGGTGCAGGTCTACGACATCGGCACCCGGTTCATGATCGACTCCAGGCAGACCGTCCCCGTCCAGGCCTTCGCCGACAAGGACGGCTACTCGCTGGACGACCTCGACCCCAACATCCGCAACTACTACTCGGCCGGCGGCAAGCTGGTCTCGATGCCGTTCAACTCCTCGATGCCGCTGCTCTACCTGAACACCGACGCCTTCAAGGAGGCCGGCCTCGACCCGGCGCAGCCGCCCAGGGACCTCAACGAGCTGGCCGACCTGGCCAAGAAGCTCACCAAGAAGGACGCCGACGGCAAGACCGTCCGCTACGGCTTCGGCGCGGCGATCTACGGCTGGTTCGTCGAGGAGCTGATCGCCGAGTCCGGCACCATGTACTGCGACAACGACAACGGCCGTGGCAACAAGGCGGGCAAGGCCGTGTTCGACTCCGCGCAGGGCGCGCAGATCGTCCAGTGGTGGGCGGACCTGGTCAAGGGCGGCTACGCGGCCAACACCGGCCGGGTCACCGACGACGCCCAGGGCGCCTTCAAGTCCGGCACGGTCGCGATGCACCTGGAGTCCACCGGTGTGCTGCGCGGCTACACCGAGGCCGCCAAGTTCACCGTCGGCACTGCGGCCTTCCCCAAGGTCACCGCCGCCGACCAGGGCGGCCCGGTGATCGGCGGCGCCTCGCTGTGGATCAGCGGCCCCGGCCACTCGGACGCCGAGAAGCGCGCCGCCTGGGAGTTCGAGAAGTTCCTGACCGGCCCCGCGCAGCAGGCCGCCTGGCACACCGGCACCGGATACTTCCCGGTGAACCGGAAGGCCCTGGACGACCCCGAGGACAAGGAGTGGGTGGCCAAGTACCCGCAGTTCCAGACCGCCATCGACCAGCTGAAGGCCACCAAGCCCACCCCGGCCACCGCCGGCTGCCTGCTCGGCGTGATGCCGCAGGCCCGCAAGGGCGTGGAGACCGCCATCGAGCAGACCATCGCCGGTGGCAAGACCGCCCAGCAGGCGCTCGCCGACGCGGCCAAGGAGCTCCAGCCCGCGATCGAGAGCTACAACAGCTCGGTCGGCTGACGCCCCGCTCCCCGCACGACGGACGGCCCGCCCGGCGCACCACGCGCCCGGCGGGCCGTCGCCGTCGCGCCGGGAGTGCCGGGAGCGCCGTCAGGCCGAGAGCGCCTCGCCGTCCTCCGGCAGCGCGCACGCGCCCGCCAGCTCGTCCAGCGACAGCCCGAGCGCGTAGGCCAGCGCCGCGATGGTGAAGAACGACGGCGTCGGCGCCCGGCCCGTCTCGATCTTCCGCAGCGTCTCCGCCGAGACACCGGCCACCGCCGCCACCTCGACCATGCTGCGCTCACCACGCGCCTCACGCAGCAGCGCCCCGAAGCGCTCCCCACGCTCGCGCTCCCACGGGGTCAGCGGAGTCCTCACCATGCCGTCGAGTCTAGGCCCTGCCCGTCCTCTCGAGGCCAGCTCCCTTGACCGTGATACAAATACCGGTATAAGAATTGGATCCAGGGGAGTGATTCACCATGGTCGAACTCAAGTCGGACGCCGCCCTCGCCGCGATGCGCGAAGCCGGGCGGGTGGTCGCCAACGCGCTGGCGGCCGTACAGCGGGAGGCCGCGGTGGGCGTCAGCCTGCTGGACCTGGACGAGGTGGCGCGGGGCGTCCTCGCCGCCGCCGGGGCGAGCTCGCCGTTCCTCGGCTACCGCCCGTCCTTCGCGCCCGTGCCCTTCCCCGCCGTCATCTGCGCCTCCGTCAACGACGCCGTCGTGCACGGCATCCCGACCGGCTACCGGCTGCGCGACGGCGACCTGGTGAGCATCGACTGCGGCGCCGTCCTGGACGGCTGGTGCGGCGACTCCGCCGTCAGCTTCACCGTCGGCGCCGCCCGCCCCGAGGACGACGAGCTGATCGCCGCCACCCGGCGCGCTCTGGAGGCCGGGATCGCCGCCGCCGTGGTCGGCAACCGGATCGGCGACATCGCCCACGCCATCGGCAAGGCCGCCCGGGCCCGGCGGTACGGGCTGCTCGACGGCTACGGCGGGCACGGCATCGGCCGCCGGATGCACGAGGACCCGCACGTGCCCAACGAGGGCCGCCCGGGCCGGGGTTACCCGCTGCGCCCGGGCCTGGTGCTGGCCATCGAGCCGATGCTGACGGCCGGCGGCCGCGACGACTACGACACCGACCCCGACGGCTGGACCCTGCGCACCACCGACGGCACCCGCGCCGCCCACGTCGAGCACACCGTCGCCATCACCGAGGACGGCCCGCGGATCCTCACCCTGCCGTAGGTGACGGACGCCACGCGGTGCCCCTCCGTCCGGCGGGAGTACCGTCCGGTGCCCGCCAGGGCCTGCCCTACGCGTGCCGGTGCCGCCCGACGGGGGCCGGCGCCGGGCGGGGGTGGTCGGCGGCGGCGATCAGGGCGGCCAGCCCGGTGGTCACCGGCACCGCGGCGACCAGCCCGATGCTGCCGACCAGGGTGCGGGCGATCTCCTCCGCGACCAGTTCGCTGGTGGCCACCGACACCACGGTCCGGTGCGCGACGGAGAACAGCAGGAGCAGCGGCAGCGCCGCGCCCGCGTACGCGAGGACCAGGGTGTTGACGGTCGAGGCGATGTGGTCGCGGCCGATCCGCATGCCCGTCCGGTACAGCCGGCCGGCGCCCATCGTCGGGTCGGCCTCGTGCAGTTCCCAGATCGCCGAGGTCTGGGTGACCGTCACGTCGAACAGCACGCCGAGCGAGCCGATCACGAACCCGGCCAGCAGCAGGCCGCGGATCTCGATGCCGGGGTAGAGGTCGTGGATGAGTCCGGTCTCCTCCGAGGTGTTCCCGGTCAGGTGCGCCCAGGCGGAGAAGACCAGGCTCAGCACCCCGATCAGCACCAGGGACACCAGTGTTCCGAGCACCGCCACCGAGGTGCGGGCGGACAGCCCGTGGCACAGGTAGAGGGCGATCAGCATGATCGCGCTGGCGCCGACGATCGCCACCAGCAGCGGGTCCGAACCGCGCAGGATGGCGGGCAGGATGAACAGCGACAGCACGGCGAAGCTGATCGCCAGCGCGATCAGCGCGGCCACCCCGCGCCAGCGCCCGATCACCACCACGACGACCGCGAACAGCCCGGCCAGCACGCCCATCGGCAGGTTCCGGTCCACGTCCACCACGCTGTACTGGAGGTCCGCGGGGGCGTCCGGCGCGTACGCCAGGACGACCCGCTCGCCGACCCCGTACTGCCGGGGTTCGTCGGGGTGGACGACCACGGTGAAGACACGGCCGCGGTCCGGGCCGTCGGTCACCTCGACGGTGTCCTGCCGACAGGTCCCCTGGTCGGCGGGGTTGACATCGGCGCAGGGCAGTTCCCGGACCGTCGTGACCCGACCGTGCCGGATCTGCTGGTCGAAGCCGACCCCGGTGTGCTGGTGGGCGGGGACGCCGTCCGGCCAGAGCACCACCAGGCCGACCACGACGGCCACCGCGAACGGGATCAGCACGGCCGCGATCACCCTGCGCAGATGCGCGGAGACCGGCGCGGCCGGCCCGTGGGCATGCGAGTGCCCCACCGGCGCGGAGTGCGCCTCGTGACCATCGCCGTGCTCCGGCCCGTTCCCGTTCCCGTCGTCCGGTGTCCCTGCGTCCACCTCACGCCTCCTCAGCTCTCCCGTGCGGCACCCGAAATCATCGACGCCCGGTGCTCCGTCACCCCGCAGGGCACGCGCCGTCGGCGTGCCGCGAGCGGGGCGCAGGGTGCACCCCGGGCCGGGGGATTACCCCACCCGTCATCGTGCGGCTGCCCGCATGGGCCCAAGTCCAGCGCCGCAGCAGACTCTTGGGCATGTCAAAGCTCACCGGTACCACCCTCGCCGCGCTGGCCGTCACCGTGCTCAGCGCCCTGCCCGCTGCCGCCGCCCCGGAGCACCACGGCGACGACGGCCTCAACTGGTCCGCCTGCCAGGGCCAGGTCGACCCCCGTCAGCAGTGCGCCTCCGTCACCGTCCCCCTGGACTACAACGACCCGGACGGGCAACAGATCACGCTCGCGATCTCCCGCATCCCCGCCGCCGAGTCCGGCCTGCGCCACGGCGTCCTGCTGACCGTTCCCGGTGGGCCGGGCGGCTCCGGGCTCAACCTCCCCAGCAGTGCGGCCAAGCGCCTCCCGCCGTCCGTCCGGGACCGGTTCGACCTGGTCGGCTTCGACCCGCGCGGCGTCGGCCGTTCCACGCCGGTCAGTTGCGGTCTGGACCACGCCGACCTGGCCATGGTCGACCTGCGCCCCTGGCCCGCCGCCGACGGCTCGATCGACGGGAACATCGCGACCGAACGGCGGATCGCCGAAACCTGTGCCCGCAACGGCGGCCCGGTGCTGCGCAGCATCTCCAGCGCCAACGAGGCCCGCGACATCGACCGCATCCGCCAGGCCCTGGGCGAGCGCCGACTCTCCGCCTGGGCCACCTCGTACGGCACCTACCCGGGCGCCGTCTACGCCACCATGTTCCCCCGGCACACCGACCGGATCGTGCTGGACAGCAACGACGACCCGGACCCGTCCCGGGTCGGCCGGGGCTGGTTGGCCGCTTTCGACCAGGGCGCCGAGGACCGTTTCCCCGACTTCGCCAAGTGGGCCTCGGCGCCGGACAATCCGGACCGGGTCGCGGACACCCCCGAGCAGGTGCGCCCGCTCTTCCTCGACCTCGCCGCCCGCCTGGACCACTCGCCGCTGCCCTGGCCGGGCGCCAACCCGGCCGAGCTGAACGGCAACGTACTGCGCGAGACCATGCTGGAGAGCCTGTACGCGGACGCCAGGTTCCCCGATCTGGCCCGCCTGATGCTGGCCGGCCTCGGCCGCCGCCCGTTGCCCACTCCGGTCCTGCCGCCCGAGCAGGCGCTGCAGAACACCACCGCCGTCTCCGTCGCCACGCTCTGCAACGACGTCAGCTGGCCCTCGGACCCGACCGGTTACGCCGAGGACGTCGCCGCCGACCGCGCCGCCCATCCGCTCACCGCCGGCTTGCCGGTGAACGTGATGCCCTGCGCCTTCTGGCCGTTCAAGCCCGCCGAGCCGCCGGTGCGGGTGACCGACCGCGGCCCGGCGAACGTCGTGCTGGCTCAGAACCTGCGCGATCCGGCCACCCCGTACCGGGGCGCGCTCAAGCTCCGCGCCGCCTTCGGCGACCGCGCCCGGATGGTCACCTTCGACACCGGCGGCCACGACGCCTACCTGGCGAACGGGAACGCCTGCGGCGACGCGGCGGTGACGGACTTCCTGGTGACGGGCCGTCGTCCGGCCGAGGACGTGTTCTGCCCGGCCGACTGACGTCCAGCTGGTCACACGGGGGAGACAACGGGCTGTAGGCGAACGGCCCTTGTCCCTTCGTGGACCTCCATTCGATCCCCGCACATGAGTCGAACCTGTCGCGATTTTGTGACAATAGTTCGCCAACCTGCCCCCCATCGTGGGGATTCGCGGCCGTAATGTTCGAACTATGTCACCGAAGAGCCGCCGTGCCGGCATACCTGCCCCGGACCCGGGCGACACCTGGGTGCCACGCCCCCGGCGCCGCGAGACCCCGCTCGGAATCCTGCGCCATGCGGCCACCTTCCTCGGCTCCAGCGTGCTCGGCGGCGTCCTGCTGGCGGGCCTGATCCTCCCGGCCGCCGGCGCGGTCGGCCTCGGGGCGAAGAACGGCGCCGAAGGCTTCGAGAGCATCCCCGACGACTTCAAGACCCCGCCGCTCACCCAGGCCACCCAGATCTACGACGCCAAGGGCGGCCTGATCGCCAAGGTCTACGAGCGCGACCGCACCGTGCTGACCGCCGAACAGATGTCACCGCTGATCCGCAAGGCCCAGGTGGACATCGAGGACGCGCGCTTCTACGAACACGGCGCGGTGGACCTCAAGGGCATCCTGCGGGCGATCACCAAGAACGCCGAGAGCGGCACCGCCGTGCAGGGTGCCTCCACCCTCACCCAGCAGTACGTGAAGAACGTCAACGTCGAGATGGCCGGCGATGATCCGGTGGCGGTGCGCGAGGCCCAGCGCAAGACCCTCGGCCGCAAGATCCAGGAACTCCGGTACGCCATCAAGCTGGAGGAGGACCTCCCGAAGGAGCAGATCCTCACCAACTACCTGAACATCACCTTCTACGGCCACCAGGCGTACGGCATCCAGGCAGCCTCCCAGCGCTACTTCAGCAAGGACGCCAAGGACCTCACCCTCCCCGAGGCGGCGATGCTCGCCGGGCTGGTGCAGAACCCGTCCCAGTACGACCCGAAGCTGCACCCGGTGGCCGCGCAGAAGCGCCGGGACACCGTCATCGACAAGATGCTGGAGAACAAGCACATCACCGCCGAGCAGGCCAAGGCGGCCAAGGCCGCCCCGCTCGGCCTCGACTACCGCGACCCGCAGAACGGTTGCATCACCGCCCAGGCCGGCATGGGGTTCTTCTGCGACTACGTGCGGCACGTCGTCAAGCAGGACCCGACGTTCGGCAAGACCGCCGCCGAGCGCAAGAAGCTCTGGGACACCGGCGGGCTGAACATCTACACCACCCTCGACCCGGACAAGCAGGCCGCCGCGCAGAACGCCGTCTCCACCAAGGTGTACGTCACCGACCCGGTCTCGGCGGCGATGACGATGGTCGAGCCGGGCACCGGCAAGATCCTCGCGATGGCCCAGACCCGCCCGTACGGCCTGGCGAAGGAGAAGAACCAGACCGTCGTCAACCTCAACGTGGACGCGGCGATGGGCGGCGGCATCGGCTTCCAGCCCGGCTCCAACTTCAAGCCGATCGTGGCCGCCGCCGCCCTGGAGGCCGGTCTGCCGCCCACCCAGCAGTACGACTCGCCGAACCGGATGGACTGGCCGACGATGAAGACCTGCGACGGCACCTGGAAGAACCTCAACAAGGGCAAGAAGGAGGGGGTCATCCCCAACGAGAGCCCGCGGGAGAAGGGCCCGTACGACCTCAAGGAGGCGATGGCCCTCTCCGTCAACACCTACTTCGTGCAGATGGAGCAGGAGATCGGGCTCTGCGCCGTCAAGCAGATGGCCGACAAGCTGGGCGTGACCGGCAAGGCCAGTGGCGACCCGCTCCAGGAGGTGCCGGCCCTCGGCCTCGGCACCCAGGAGGTCAGCCCGCTGACCATGGCCGACGTCTACGCGACCTTCGCCGCCCGGGGCAACTACTGCGCACCGCTGGCGATCAACCGGATCACCACGGTGGACGGCAAGGACGTCCCGGTGACCCCGGTCCGCTGCAACCAGGTGATGTCCCAGGACACCGCCGACGTGATCAACAGCGTGCTGCTCGGAGTGACCGAGAAGGGCGGCACCGCCCGCGACCTGCGACTGGACGACGACCGCCAGATCGCCGGCAAGACCGGCACCTCGGACGAGAAGAAGTCCGCCTGGTTCACCGGCTACACCGGCAACCTGGTCGGCTCGGTGTGGCTGGGCAGCCCGGGCACCAAGGTGCCGATGCGCAACATCCGGATCGGCGGCGAGTACCAGCCCGAGGTGTTCGGGGCGACCGGCCCGGGGCCGATCTGGCAGAAGGCGATGAGCGACGCCGTCCGCACCATGCCGGACAAGGAGTTCACCACCGTCTACATCCCGGACCCGGTCAGGCACGACCAGGGCTGCGGCACCCCCGGCAGCCCGCCCGGCACGGCCACCTGCACCGGATCGCCCACCCCGGGCAGCACCGGCAGGCCGCGCGCCACCAACCCGTCCACCGGCGGCCCGACCGGCCGCTACGCCCCGACCACCCCGCCGGACCGCTCGGACCCCTCGGACCCCTCGGGCCAGTGAGGGCCTGCACGGCCGCCGGCCCCGCATGAGTACCCGTACTCATGCGGGGCCGCGCCCCGTCGGCGGACGATGGACGCCATGCCGCACAGCTTCCCCGGCGTCCCCGCCGTCCGCTGGCCCTCGACCGGCTACCTGGCGGTCTGCCTGCTGCTCATCCCGGCCGCCGCCCGCGAACTGCGGGCCGGCGTCGCGGCCGCCCACTCCGTCCGGCAGTGGCGGGCGGTGTTGCTGACCATGCCGACCTTCCTGCTCACGACGATCGTCAACCCCTTCCCGGACGGCACCCCGGCCCGCTTCCTCTCCGCCACCATCCGCGGCGCGGCCGGCAACGCGGCCCTGCTGGCGCTGGCCGCCCACGCCCTCGGACTGGGGTAGCCGCCGTGCGTGGCCGCCGTGTTGGTAGCACCCGCTACACCTCGCTACGCTCACGCCCATGAAGCAGCTGACCGCGCGCCCGGAGACCGTCGCGCACGAGGCCCCGAATCCCACGCAGGCCCGGCGGCCGAAGTCCGCAGCGGAGCCCGGCCCGTACCCCGCCGACGCGGCGGCCGCGGCGTGATCCTCCGGATCGACCGGGCCTGGCTGCTCGACATCGCCCACCAGTTCGTGCCCGGCGACCCGGACGTCATCGACTACGGCACCCTCGCCGCCGCCGTCGCCCGGCATGCCGACGAGGTCATGGACGTCCCCGTCTACGAGGCCGTGAACCAGCGCGCGGCCGCCCTGATGCACCAGCTGATCCGCGTCCCGGCACTCGAGTCCGCCAACGAACACTTCGCCGCCGTGGTCGCCGCCTCCTACCTCGCCGCGTCCGGCGTCATCGTCACCGCCGGCCCCGAACAGGCCGTCGAACTCGCCGCCAGCATCCGCGCGGGCACCGCCGACGTCCGCGAGGCCGCAGCCGTCATCCGCACCTGGTACCGCTGACGCCCGCCCGCGACCGCCGAACGGGCACGCCGGGTACCGCGCGCCGGGGGCGTGCGCCTGGCGGGCGGTGTTGCCCTGCCCGTCAGTGCCCGGTGCGGAATCGTTCGCGTCCGCCTGATTTCGCCGAATCGCCCCCGGGCCGTCGGCTGCTCTGGCATGCTCACTCGAACGGCAGCAGACATCGGGTGACCGATGCGTGACTCGGCGTCAAGGGTGGGCAGTGCAGTACACGATCAGCGCGACCGCGTTCCTCGCGATCCTCATCGTCATCCGGCTCCGCCGCCGCACCGAGGCCCGCAGCCGTACCGACGAGGTGTTCACCGTCTTCACCGCGGTCGTGTTCGGAGTCCTGATCGCCGCCACGTCCTTGGGCCACGCCATCCTCCAACTCGTCGGCGCCGCCGTCGAGGCCACCCACTGACACCACCCCGACGCCGATGAGCGCCCCCACCAGGGCGGACGCAGCACGATGTCAAGCGCGTTCGTCACCGCCCCTGTCGGTAGGCCATCCTGGTGTCCTTGGCCGTCCTCGTACGTCGTGAGGTGTTCCCCATCGGTAAGAAGAGCGGATCGACACTGGCCGCATGGCTGCGCGGTCTCGACTCGGCCGCGTTGGAGCGCGTCCTGGCGGCGCGCCCGGACGCCGCGTCGGCTCCGGAGCCGCGCTCGGTCGGTGAGTTGGCGGAGCGTCTTCAGCGCCCGGCGTCGGTGGCGCTGGTCCTGCCCCGGCTCACGCTGCCGTGCCTGCAGGTGGCGGAGGCCCTCGCCGCCCTGGCGTCCCCGTCCCGGGAGGACCTGGCAGGCCTCCTGGACGCGACGTACGGCGAACGCGCCCACGGCCTGGCCGCCGTCCTGGAGGTGCTGGCCGATCGCGCGCTGGTGTGGCCGGACGGCAACGGCCGGCTGCACACGGCGGGGCCGCTGCGGCAGGCCTGGGGCTCACCCCTGGGCCTGGACCCCTCACTGACCCAACTCGTGGCGCACGTCACCTCGGACGAACTGGCGCGCCTCCTGGCGAAGCTCGGCATCAAGCCGACCGGCAACAACAAGCAGCAGCGGCTGGCGGCGCTGGTCGACCACCACGGCGATCCGGACCGGGTCGTCGCGCTGGTGGCGAAGGCGCCCGCGGCCACCCGGGAGCTGCTGGAGCGGCGGGCGCTGCGGGCACCGAGGCAGCCGGGCTTCATCATGTTCGGGGCTCCGCCGGACGCCTCCGAGCCCGGCCTCCGATGGGCGCTGGAGCGTGGGTTGCTGATCGAGGACCGCCACCGGTACGGGCCGGCCCGGATGCCCGCGGAAGTGGCCCTCGCCCTGCGCGGCCCCGAGTGGCACGCCCCGTTCATGCCCGTCGCACCCCTCGTGCGGTCGGTGCCCGTCACCGTCCCGGAGGTCGAACGGGAGGCCGCGGCCGCCTCGATGGCGTTCGCCGCCCACGCCGTCTCCGTCCTCGGGGTGTGCGCGGCCGCGCCACCGGCCCGGCTCAAGGCCGGAGGGATCGGCGCTCGCGAGCTGTCCCGGATCGGCAAGGCCGCGCAGTGCGACGAGCTGCCGGTACGCCTCGTACTGGAGACGGCGAGCGCCGCCGGACTGCTGGCCCGGGACCGCGACCGGGTCGCCGCGACCGCCGCCTACGACACCTGGGCCGAGGAGGAACCCGCCGAGCAACTCGCCGTCCTGCTCCGGGCTTGGTGGGAGCTCCCGCTGACGCCCGGCGGAAGCCGCGACGAGGACGGCAAGGCCCTGCCGGCCCTCGCCGGGGCCCCGCCCTGCGGCGGCTGCGTCCAGGCCCGGCACGCACTGCTCACGGCCGCGTCCCAGCTCCCCACCGGCGAAGGCGCGGCGCACCCCGCGGACCTGGGGGCGCTGATCGTCTGGCTCCGCCCGCTCGTCGACGAACTCCCGCAGGACACCGCGCCGTTCGCCACCCTGACCCGGGAGGCGGAACTGCTCGGCGCACTCGCCCTCGGGGCCGTGACCCCGATCGGCGCAGCCCTGCTCGCCGACGACGCCGAAGCCCTGACCGCCGCCTGCCGACGGCTGCTGCCCGCCGCCAGCGGGACGGCCCGCTTCGGCAGCGACCTCACGGCCGTGGTCTCCGGCACACCGTCCGCGGCCCTCGCCGCCCTGCTGGACTCCGCCGCGGACCGGGAGAGCGCCGGCGCGGCCTCCGTCTGGCGGTTCAGCCCGGGCAGTGTCCGCCGCGCCCTCGACGCGGGCCTCACCCCCGACGCCCTCACGGCCGACCTGGCCGCCGTCGCCGCCGAACCGCTTCCCCAGCCGCTCTGCTACCTGATCCACGACACCGCGCGCAGCCACGGCCGGGTGCGCGTCGTCGCCGCGGCCTGCGTGATCCACGGCCAGGAACCCGCCCTGCTGGCCGAGTTGGCCGCCCACCGCAAGCTCGCCCCACTCGGCCTGCGGCAGCTGGCACCCACGGTGCTGATCAGCCGGACCCCACCGGACAAGACCCTCGCGGCCCTGCGCGCCGCGGGCTACGCCCCCGTCGCCGAGAAGCCCGACGGGACCGTACGGATCGAACGGGCCCAGCACCACCGCGCGGCGCACCCGCTCCCGTCCCCGCGCCCGCCCCGCGGCAGCTCCCGCACGCAGCGCACGGACGCCGGCACCGCGAACGCGGCGCCGCCCGTCGACCTGCGCGCCCTCGCCACCCGGCTCCGCGACGGGCCGCAGGACGTCCCGGAGCCCGACCCGTACGACGGCCGTCCCTTCGCCAGCGACACCGAGGAGATCATCGCCGGGCACGCGCGCAACCTGACCTTCACCGACGTCCGCCAGCTGGCCCACGCCGTCGACGAACGGCAGGCCATCACGATCGAGTACGTCGCCACCTCGGGCAACGCGACCGTCCGCACCCTCAGCCGGCTCGAACTCGACGCCCCCTACCTGAACGCCTGGTGCCACCTGCGCGACGACGAGCGCGTGTTCACCCTCTCCCGCATCCACGGCGTGATGCCCGGGTAGCCCGGGGCGGGAAGGGGCACCCTCGTCGACCGCGCCACACCACCTGCCCCCGTCGTCCTCGCTCTCCTCGTCCTCGGGCTCGTCGTCTTCGGATCCGGCGATCTCCGTGAGGTGGGCGTCGGAGTCGTACACCTCGATCAGGCCGTGGTCGGGCCTGGCTACGGTGTCGAAACCATGCTTACGCCCCCGAGCGCAGCGAGGTCAACCGGCGGCCCGGGCGGCGGCCGGCAGCGGTTCGACTCCGACGATGCGGCGGATGCGCGTGGGCTCGATGAACACGGTGACCCGCCGCTCGCCGGGAATGCGCCAGCCGTACTCCTCGACGCCGAGGTACTTGTGGGCGAGGCGGTCCATCTGCCGGTCGGCCTGCTCACCGGTCACGAACTCGACCGCCCGGCCGTGGATCTGGACGCGGTCGTACGGATCGGCCGGGTCGGCGTTGGAGAGGCAGACGCGCGGGTCGTGACGCAGGTTGCGTTCCTTGACCCGGCCGATGGAGGTGTTGAAGAACACCCGGTCATCCTCCAGACCGATCCACATCGGCGTGACGTGCGGGGCGCCGTCCGCCCCGGTGGTCGCCACGAACCAGATCCGCGCCTCCGCCACCCGTGCCCGGATGTCCTCCGTCCACATGCCCATTCGGCCGCCGTCCCTTCGCCTCGTTCTCGTAGCGGCCCCCGTCCGGTGCCCGCCCTCAGGTGATGTTGCCCCAACGCGGCGAGCCCGACCCGGATGAACACGGGACCGGGCCGAGTGTGCACCATCCCCGTTGTTCGCCGGCGTCGCCCCACGCACCCTCACCGTCGGAGGCGGCGAGCCGTTCACCCGCAGCGGCGCGGCCGGCGCCGGAGCGGCCCTGCGCGCGGCCCGAACGGCCGCGGTCGGGCCCGGTCGAACCGGCCCCGACCGGATGGCCCGTCCTACTGGGCACAGTCGGCGAGCCCTCCGCCACAGCGGTACCGTCAGCTCGCCTTCCAGGCCAGCGGCTTGCCGTCCTTGTCGATCCACAGCAGGTACGTCAACGGCTTGTCGGCCGGCGCCAGGTAGATCGCGCACTCGTGCTCGCTCTGTCCCTTGACGAAGTCCTTGCCGCCCTGCGGGACATCGCTCTCGCACTTCGGGAAGCTGCTGAGCAGGTCGACCTTGCGGGCCTGGGCGGTGTCGCTGACCATCGCCCGCAGCTGCCGGTTGAAGTAGGGCTCGAAGATCCCGTTGCCGCCGGTGTGGGTGTAGGTGACGTTCACGTAGTACGGCGTCTTCCCGGCCATGTCCTCCGGCTTGAGGAACTTGGCCAGATCGCCGATGTCGCCCTTCACCACACCCGTCGGGGCGATGCTGAGGGAGATGTCGCCCTTCTCGTTGTCGGGGTAGGTGCCCTGGGCCTTCGCTCCGACGGCCAAGGCACCCGGGAAGCGACTTCCTGCCGTGGAACCCGAGGACGGGCTCGAACTCGATCCGACCTGCGCGGGTGCGGAGGCCGAAGACGTGACGGCCGGCGCAGTCGTGCCGATCGGGTCACCCGCGGAGGTGGTCGCCGAGGGCCCGGCAGCGGAGGCGTCGGCGCCGCTCTGGTCCGGCCCGCAGGCGCTCAGCAGGAGGGCGAGCGCCGCAGTCGTCGGCACGGCCGCGCGCAGCAGGAGGTCGGTACGCATGCAAGGACTCCGTGGAGGGTGGCGTAGGGACGGCAGGAGCTCCGAGGGAGCCGGGCTGCCGTGGCGGATGGTCGGACCAGCCGGACAACTGCCCGTGGCGACTTCGCCCTTGACCCGTCGCGATGTGAGCCGGCAAACGATGTGAGCCGGCAAACCGGAAGACGGGAGGTGGTGAAGCGCGTGCTCGGAGTTGCTGCTGGGCACATGCCCCCATGCTCCGGTGGCCACGGCCGGGCCGGCGTGAGTACGGGTACCCAAACTGACCCGCGCTGTTACTCAATCACGCCCGTGCAGGAGGAAGGTCGCCGGAGCGGCCGTTCACCGTCTCGCCGGCCTTCGAACCCACGCGCCCGGCTCGTCGAACGCCCAGAGGTCCTCGCGGCGTGACCCGGTGGCCGCGAGGAACGGCCCGATGTGCGACGGCGGGGGACTACTGCCCGATGTGGACCCGCAGCGCCGCCGCGAACCACGCGAACACCGGCGCCAGGCTTGGCGGAACGGGCCATCCGTTGATGACCGCCAGCAGGTGCCAGTACCGTTCCGCGCGGGGGTCGCCGGCGATCTCCAGGCGGGTCAGCAGCCAGTGGCGCAGGTCGGCGTCGTCGGCGCGGCCGAAGGTCTGGGCATAGCAAGCGGTCAGGGCGTCGAGGATGTGTGCGGCCTCGGCAGAGGTCGGGGCGATGCCGGACTCGAGCGCGTGGCCGATCCTGTCGCGCACGGTCTCGGTGAGGTCGTGGTGCAGCCCGGTGGAGTCGCCCCGGGCGCGCTCCGCCGCTTGGTACTGCGCCATGCGGCGGACGGCGGCGCGGAAGTCCGCCCTGCTGGAGGCTCAAGCTCCTTCGCTGGTCCCGATCCGGCGATCGGTGCGACCCGGCGGTCCGTTGTCGGTGAGCGTGTGCAGAATGGCCGACCATGAACCGGATGCCCACTCTCCCCCTGACCGTGCCGCGCTCGCTGGCCGACGCCCACGGTCTCGATCCGGCCGGCGACGGGTGGGTCCTCCTCCCGAAGCACGCCGTGGCCACACCGGCTGGCGACACCTACACGCTCTCGACCGTGTGGCGCTACTGGCGCGGCAGCGGCGACCCGACCTCGGCCGCTCACTGCAACCTCAACTACCAGGTGATCACCCGCCACGACCCCGACGGCACACCCGTCGCCACCGCCCTGTACGGGCACCCGCGACCGGACGGCACTCCGTCGGCGATCCCGTACGCGAACAGCGAGACGCTGGCGCTCCTTCCGGACGGGACGGTCGCCGCCAGCGGGCACCCAGGAAGCACCCACCTGTTCCCGCCCGACCTCAGCCGGGTCCTGGCCACCTGGCAGACGCCGCACGACCGGCAGTACGAACAGGATGAGCAGCAGCCCGAGCAGGACGGTGGCGACCTGTTCGCCTCGTCGATCGCGGTCACGCCCTCCGGCCGGCTGCTCTGCGCGACGTCCGAGTACGGCCTGGCCAACTGGGCCGACGCGCACCTCAACGTCGTCGCGCTCTCCGAGTCCGGCAGCGCGCTCGCCCCCGGCTCGAAGGCCACCCTGCGGGCGCTGACGGCCCTGGAGACGCGCGCCGACCGGCAGACCGACGCCCACCGGCAGCCGCACGTCGTCCACGACGGCGCGCCGCTCTGGCGGGACAACCGCCCCTCGCCCTCCCTGATCGACCTCCTCTCGGAGCTGACCGGCACTTCCGGCACGCTGGGCGGCCACCAGGACGGCACGATGACCCGCCCCAGCGCCCTGGCCGACGACCTCTTCGTCGTCCCGGTCTTCGGCCGGACCTACCGGTCGAGCAACCGCGGCCAGCAGTTCAGCTTCGCGCTCGTCGACGACCAGGGCGGGCTGCGGGGCCGGCTGGAAGGACTCGACCTCAGGGAGGACAGCCCGTTCACCGGCTTCGACTTCACGGTCGTGGCCGACCCGTACCGCGGCAGGGCCTTCCACCTCAACCGCTACGGCTTCTACGCCTGGACCGCCGACGGGAAACCGCGCTCCCGGATCTCCACCGCGGACAAGCCGTTCAAGTCCCTCGTCCACTTCGCGCTGCTGGAGTGCACCCCGGCCGGTGAGGTCCTCCTCGTCCACCGCAAGCAGCACCTGCTGCTGCGCGTCCCGGTGCCGCAGGACCTCGACGCCCTGCCCGCCGCCGTCGAGACCGCGCTCAAGGGGTACGGCTCCGGGCGCCTCGCGCTGAAGAAGCAGTACGCGCCGGTCAACTGGACCTGGCTGGACAGCGCGGCACCGGTGTTCCATCACTGAGCCAGGGCCCGGCCCTGGATACGGGGGCGGTGCACCGGGCCGGTACGATCCTGCTCGCCGCGCACGCAGGTGCGCGGGCGGGGGGTTGGGGCGCGGTGCGCCCGCGCTGTGTTCTGTCTTCTGCCTTCTGCTTTCTGTTCTTCGTCCGTGCCCGGTGCCCGCTCAGGGACCGCTCGGGTACGGGTGGCGGCCCCTCCCCGTCCGCTAGGAAAGCAGTTCATGGTCTTCTTGTCGCTCGTGGTGCTCGTGGTGCTCGTGGTCGTCGCGGGTAGGTTCGTCGTCTCGCGGGTCGCCCGGGAACGGCGGAGCCTCCGGGAGACCGAGCTGCGGCGCAGGCTGGTCCCGCGCGAGCAGCTCGTGCTTCGGGGGGACGAGCCGTCCGCGGAGTTGGCGACCGCGCTCGACGCGGCCGAGGGCGGGGACTGGCGCCCGGTGGCCGAGTACCTGGCCGAAGCCGACGCCGACCGCGACCGCGACGCGAACCGGCGCTGGATGCGGATGGAGCCGCTGAGCACCGCGGCGGCGAAGGAGGACCACTGGCTGCGGCTGTGGCGCGAGGAGGAGCCGCGCAGCGCGGTGGCCGCCCTGCTGCAGACCGACGCGCTGGTCGGGCTCGCCTGGGAGATCCGTACCGACAGGTACGCCTCCGAGGTGACCATGGAGCAGGCCCGCGGGTTCCACCGCGTCCTGCGCGAGGCGGAACAGGCCGCCCGGGAGGCCGTTGAACTGGCACCGGCGGAGGACCCCAACCCCTGGGTGGCGCAGATCGCCATCGACATGGGACTGGGCTGGTCGCACGAGGACTTCCGTGAGCTCTGGGCCGAGGTGACGGCCCGTGACCCGCACCACCTGCGGGCCCACGAGGGCGCGTTGCAGTACTGGTGCGCCAAGTGGCACGGCAGCCACGAGCTGATGCACGCCTTCGTCGATGCCGCGCTCGTCGACGCGCCGGCCGGCAGCCTGCTGACCACCCTGCGGGTGCGGGCGTACCTCGAACAGAACACCCGCGACAAGGCAGGGGCGGCCGCCTACCGGACGCCCGAGTTCACGGCGGCCGTGGACGCCCTGCTGGCCGACCTGGAGCAGGCGGATCCGGCGCATCCGCAGCTCCAGACTGCCCGGGGCTGGGCTGCCTGGTCGCTGGTCATGAACGCCCGGGTGGCGCTGGCGTTCGAACAGTTCCAGCTGATGGGCCGTGAGGTGGCCGGCCCCTGGCTCAACTACGACGATCCGCGGACGGCCTTCGACCGGATGCGTGAGATCACCGTGCAGGCGATCGGCCGGGCGAAGGTCTGACACCTGACCGCCTGACGGGCCGGTGCGGCTGCGCGCGCCGCACCGGCCCGGCCCCTACGGCCGCAGGATGAGCGAGCGGCCCACCGGCGTCCACTTCATCGCCTACAGCTTCGGGCCCGTGCCCGATCCCGCCCGCCTCGTGCTCGTCGTCCAGCATCCGTCAAGGTGCACCGGCACCGGCAGCAGCCCGAAAGCGCGTTGCACGGCCGCCGGAGCGACGACTACTCTCACTCGCATCGACGTGTAGCTCAGCAGTAGAGCACCGGGCTCCTAACCCGGAGGGCGCAGGGGCAGGACCTGCCACGTCGGCTTATGGACGACGACGCTGAGCAGCAGCACTCCACCGGAGCCGGGGCAACCACGCAGTACCCGCAGCACCAGCTGGCCCGGGCACTCCTCACCTCAGTGGTCCACGGCGACGGCCGGACCCGGCTGCGCGCCGAGGCCCGGGCGGACCGCTGGCGCGCGGTACTCGCCGGGATGGCCGAGGGCCGCCTGGTCATCGGCTCGGGCACCCCGGTCGCCGGCCTGCCGGCCTGGGTGACGCCCGAGGTCGTACGCGGCGGCTTCGCCACCTCCGCCGCCAGTGCCGAGGGCCCGCTCCAGCCGTACGAACGCGAGGCCGCGACCCGGGCGAGGATCCCGGCCGAGCGCGGGGCGCTCTTCGCGTACTGCCTCACCGAACCCGGCCTGGCCCGGCTGTACGAGTTGCTGGACAGCGGCCGCTACCAGGTCACCGTGCCCGAGGAGGCGGCGCTGCTGACGGTGGCCTGGCTGGTGCGCGCCGGGGACACGGCCGCCGCGCTGGACCTCGTCGACACCCTCGAACCGTTCGCCGGCCGGCTGCGCTTCACCCCCCGCCCCGCCGCGCTGCCCGCACCGGACGCCGACGCCGTACACCGTCGCACCGCCGGCGACGCCCACGCCGCCCTGACCCGCCGACGGCCCAACCCGGCCGTCGAAGCGCAGCGCGAGGCCCTGACCGTCTGGCAGCCCTTCGGCGATCGACTGCTCGCCCACTGGCTGGAGACCGCCACCACCGGACCGGTGCTGGAGCACGCACCCGACACCTCCTGGCTCCAACGCGGCGCCCTCCTGCTCCGCCAGTACGAGGAACTCGCCGCCGTCCACACCCGCTGCACCAAGCACCGCAACCCGAAGGAGAACCTCGGCATCCTCCGCGGCGCCCTCGCGGAAACCCTTGCCGGCCGGACCCTGGACCCGCGCCGACTCGGACTGCTGCGCCACGCCGTCGAGTCCATGCTGCGCCGCCGCGGCCGACCGGGCTCCGCCCCGCACACCGAACTGCGCGCCCGCCAGGCCGTCCAGGCCGCCCGGCTCTCCCACCACCACCTCGCCCAACTCGTGCTGCGCCGCCTCGACGGGCTGCGCCCCGACACCGGCATCGCCGACGTCCAACCGCTGATCGCCGACGTCTCGCCACGCGAAGCACAGGAGACCGGACTGCCCGCGGGCGAACCCGTACCCCCGGCGATCCGCCGCGTGGTGGAAGCCGCGACGAGCGCCCCGCTCGGCACCCTCGTCGAACGCGGCATCGTGCCCTCCGCCGAAGCCCTGGCCGAACTGGTCCCCCAACTGACCGCCGCCACCAGCGCCCAGGCCCACCAGGACGACGCGCTGCGCACCCTCGCGGCCGCCAACTACCGGGCCTTCCGCAACCGCCGCTCGCTGCTCCTGTACAACCTCGCGGCCCAGGTACGGGTCGACGAACTGCCCTGGGTACGGGCAGTGGCCGCGCACCGCGCCGACGAGGACGGCCGCGAACCGGCCCGGGTCGCACTGCGCCGCCTCGGCGAACTGGCCGTCCAGGCCTTCCCCGGCACCCTCCTGCCCAACCCGCTGGTGCGCGAACTCGCAGTCCTCGCAAGCAAGTCAGGCCTCGAGGCGCCGCTCGTCGAGGAACTCGCGGCGGACATCTTCATGGGCACCTTCACGCCGAAGTTCCTCGAAGCGGCGAACGTCGCCGCGGACCTGCTCGACGGCACCCTGTACGAGCGCTACTACGCCATCGACTACGCGGCCGTACGCGACCTCGCGGCAGCGGCAGCGGCAGCGGCAGCGCCAGCGGCGAGCGGCGGGCCCCGGACCCGTGCGACCCGCACCTCCGGCGGATTCGCCGAGCTGTGCGTCCAGCGCGCCGGGGAGTTCGCGGGCCGGTCGGTCGCCGCCAACGGCAAGATCATCGAACAGTCCCAGATCCTCACCACCCACAACCTGGCCACCCTGGTCGCCCGGGTCGGCATCAACCCCCGACCCGGCTGGGAGGACCTGGCCCGCCGCAGCTTCACCACCGTCTGCCGCACCACGGCCCGCATCCACAACAACCCGCGCCCGCTGCCCACCATCAAGGACACGGCCTACGCCTGGCGCCAGATGGTCTTCCAACTCTCCCTCTGCGAACCCGCGGTCCAGGCCCGCGTCATCGCCGCACTCGACGACGAAGCCGCCCGCCACCCCAGCCACGTCACCGCCCGCCTCGCCCCCGCCCTGACCGGCCTACGCCAGGCCGCAGCCGGCCGCCCGGCGGACGCGGGCGCCGGCCGACTCCTCCTCGGCTGGACCACGGGACCACACTGGCTGCGCAACGACGCCGGCCGCGCCTGACTTTCGCGCCTGGGAACTACGTCGGGAAGGACGGGCGACGGTTCGTGCGCTGCCCCCCACCTGTGCCGATCGTGTACTGCCTGCCCCTGTGCTCGCTATCGAACTGATGGGCGTGCTGTGTCTCAGGTGACGCAGGGGCTGGCGACGGCCGGCGGCCGGTGGGATCGCGTTGGGGCTGTACCCGGTGGACGATGCGTGCGGACTGTCGTGGTCCCCGAAGGAGGGCGGGTCGTACGGGGACGTTTCGGAGTCGTGCAAGATGCAAGTGGCTGACCGTCAGCCGATGTCGTGGCTGATGACCATCGGTGGTGCGGCCGTCGTGGTGGGTGCCCTGGTGACTGGCCGTGAGCCGCTGCCGGATCCGGCGCCGATCCCGCCAGCACCGGCCGGACCGGAAAGGCTCTCAGCTGGCCCGGCCCAAGGCGACGGTGCGGGATCCGGGTGCGAAGTCGTCGAAGGACTGTTGCCAGGACTCACCGGGCCAGTAGTACGTCACACGGCCCTCGACGGGCTGGTAGCGGGCTGTGTAGAGCGTTCCCCACCCCTGCTCGTCGACGGATCGATACAGCGGCGGTTTGAGCATCGCAGCTACGTCCGCACCCGCGGTGCGAATGGCAAGCAGCCGCTCCTGCGTCCGCAAGGCCCGCTCCTGCTCGTCGGTCACCGGCAGGTGCTGGTGATTGGCGGCGCAGGCAGTCGGCGCGTACTACTCGCTCGACACCGGCGCGGTGGAAGTCCTCTCCGGCGCGCCCTAAGAGGTCGGACGGGCCGGGCCGGCTCGGCTGTACGGGCTCCAGCAGCCGGGCGGCCCTGAGCGCCGGGAAAGACCCTGCGGAAGAACCACCGAGGGGGCGCACGCTCCGGTGGGAAGGCACGCCGGAGGCTGCCGGCCTCGTGGCGGCGGAGGGTGATCGTCACCGGGGCTCCCTGGGCGTGCCCGGGGTCGGTCCGATCTCGCGCAGGTGGCGCCCGGTACTGGCCGTCTGCCGCTGGGATCCGGACAACTCGACGGCGGAGCCGGGGGAGTTCGCCCGGATCGTGGGCGCTCGACCGGCGTCGGCTTCTACGCTCGCACGGACACCGTGGTGCGAGGGGGAACGCCGTGGCCCGCAGGCCTGTTCGACGACGTCGGTCGAGTGCTGCCCGCCGGGTGCGGCAGGTGAGGGAGAACGCGCTGCTGGTGGGAGTGGCGGCGGTGGTCGTGCTCGCCGTGGTGTCGGTGGTGGTGCACTGGCTGGTTCAGCACCTGCTGTTGGTGGCCGGGTTGCTGGCGGTGGCCGCAGGGGCGGGTGTTGCGGTGCTGCGCTCGCGGGTGCGGGCGCGGCAGCGGGAGTTGGCGGTGCGGGCCGCGCAGTTGCGGCACATCGGGCCGTTCCTGACGATGAGTCCGAAGGCGTTCGAGCACGCCTTGGCGGACCTGTGCCGGCGGGACGGCTGTACGAAGGTGACGGTGGTCGGCGGGGCCGGGGACCTGGCGGCGGACGTGCTGGCCACGACGCCCACCGGGCAGCGGATCCTGATCCAGGCCAAGCGGTACGGGCCGAAGACCTTCGTCGGTTCCCGGGACGTCCAGACGGTCAACGGCACCTACCGTGACGTGCACCGCTGCGACCTGGCCGCCGTGGTGACGACCAGCTCGTTCACCAAGGCCGCGGCCGCGTTCTGCGCTCAGGTCGGCATCCGGACCGTCGACCGGCGGGCGCTCGCGCTGTGGGCGGAGGGGACGGGCGGACCGCCCTGGGCCTGATTCCACCCGCCGCCGCGCTCACACCGGCTGGACGCTCACCTGCGAGCGCACCAGCTCCTGGTACGGCCCCGGCACGGCCAGGAGTTCGTGGTGCCGGCCGGTCTGGACGACCCGTCCGTCCTGGAGGACGACGATCAGGTCGGCGTTCATGATGGTGGACAGCCGGTGGGCGATGACGATGCGGGTGCACTCCAGGCCGGCGAGCGCCTCGGCGATCCTCGACTCGGTCACCGTGTCCAGGGCGCTGGTGGCCTCGTCGAGCACCAGCACGCCGGGCCGCCGGGCGAGGGCGCGGGCCAGGGCGACGCGTTGGCGCTGGCCGCCGGACAGGCTTCCGCCCATCTCCCGGATCTGGGTGTGGTAGCCCAGCGGCATGGCCTCGATGTCCTGGTGGATCTGGGCCTGCCGGGCGGCCTCGCGCACCAGTTCCCGGTCCGCGTCGGGTACGCCGAAGGCGATGTTCTCCTCGATCGACCGGTTGCTGAGGACGATGTCCTGGGGCACGTAGGCGACCCGGCGGTAGAAGGAGTCCGCGCTGATCTCGCCCAGGGGCAGGCCGTCGAAGGCGATGCTGCCGGTCGCGGCCGGGTAGAGGCCCATGAGCAGCTTGCCGAGGGTGCTCTTGCCCGAGCCGGAGCCGCCGACGATCGCCACGCTCTGACCGGCCCGGACGTCGAAGCTGACGCCCCGCAGGGCCGGGGTCTTCGCGCCGGGGTAGGTGAAGCCGACCTCGCGCAGCGAGACGTCGCCCCGCAGGTCGGCCGCCAGGTCGCCGAACACGGCCGGGGCCGGGGGCTGGTGGAGGATGTCGCCGACCCGGGACACCTGGGCGTTCACGACGACGAGCTGGGAGAAGGCGCCGGACAGCGAGGTCACGGTGCCCAGGCTGGTGGCCGTCATGGCCTGGACGGCCACCGCCGTGCCCAGGTCGAGGCGCCCCTTCCAGACCATCCACAGGCCGGCCGTCAGGACCAGCAGCGGGCCGAAGACCTGGAACACGCTCTGGCCCGCGGAGGCCGCGCCCTGCAGGAGGATCCGCCGGCGGGTCCGGTCCATCACCCCGGCGTAGACCTTCGACCAGTCGGCGAGGAAGGAGTCCGTCATGCCCGAGACCTTCAGCGTCTCGATCGAGGCCAGCGCCTCCATCTGCAGGGAGGACGACTCGGCGGTCCGGTCGATCTCCAGGGCCGTCGTCCGCCGGATCGGCCGGTACGCGACGGCGGCGACCGCGACCATGCACAGCAGCACCGCCGAGGCGATCAGCCCGAGGGGCACGGAGCCCAGGAAGACGTAGGTGAGCACCACCACCAGGCTGCCCAGGTCCAGCAGGACGGCGGCGACCTGACTGGAGATCATGTCCCGCACCGCGGCGATGCTGGACAGGCGGTACATCAGCTCGCCCTGGGAGCGGTTGGCGAAGTACTTGTAGGGAAGACCGAGCAGGGTGCGGAAGGTCCGGCCCATCATCAGCTCGCCGAGGCTCCGGATGACGGAGGAGAGGCAGACCGACCGCACCAGCGAGACGGCCAGGTAGGCCGCCATCGGCGCCAGGAGCGCGGCCAGCACCAGGGGCAGCGACAGCTCGGTGAAGTAGCGGGCGAAGCCGTTGACGGCCCGCTCGATCGCCATCGGCATGACGACGGTGAAGGCGTAGAGCAGCAGCGACATCAGGAAGGCGCCGGCCAGCGGCCCCTTCGTACCGCTCAGGGCCCGCAGGAACTCCCGCCACACGCTCGGCTCGTGGTGGCGCACCGGGGTGTAGGCGTCGGTGGGCGTCGCCTCCATCGCCAGGCCCGAGTAGTGGCCCTCGAACTCCTCGACGGTGACCTTGCGCCGGCCGCCGGACGGGTCGACGACGGTCGCGTGGCGTTCGGTGAGCTTCTCCAGCACCACCAGGTGGCTGTCGTCCCAGTAGGCGATGAGCGGGAACGCCAGCTTGCGCAGGCCGCCGGTGCCCGCGCGGAAGGTGCGCACCCGGAAGCCGTGCCCGCGCAGGATGTCCGCGGTCTCCCTGATGGTCAGGCCGTCCCGGCCGGTCTCGTGCTCCCGGCGCAGCCGCGCCACCGAGTCGGTCGAACCGTGCGCCGAGAGGATCATCGCGATGCAGCACAGCGCGCACTCGGTGGGTGCGAACTGGTGGACCTCCTTGACCCGCCGTACACGGCGCGGCAGCGGTATCCGAGGTACGCGCGACATCAGCGGCCTCCCAGGCACAGGGGCAGTTCGACCCGGCGGTCGGAGAGCATCAGTTGGGCGTAGTACCAGCCGGACCGGCCGTAGAGGAAGGACGGCAGGTCCGTCACCGAGCCGATGCCGAAGGACCAGCCGCCCTCGCCGTAGCGGTCGAGGAAGCGGCCGTGCAGGGCGGCGGCCTCGACGCGCAGGGCGGGCCAGTCGAGGCGGTCGGCCAGCCAGCAGAGCATCGCGAGGCGGCCGGCGGCGCCGTGGCAGAAGCTGATGTCGCCGCTGATTGCGTTGTTGATGATGTGCTCCACCTCCGGCGCGAGGGCCTCGCGGGCCTGCTGCGCCGAGTACCCCACGGCGCGCAGCAGCTTCGCGGCGGCGAAGGCGACACCGGTGTAGCCCTTGCACCAGCTGCTCCGGCTGGCGGCGTCCCGCAGGGAGTCGTCCTGCCAGCGGTGGCGCAGGTACGCGGAGGCGAAGGCGTCCAGGTGCTCGCGCACCCTGCCGCTGTCGTCCGTGCCGCTGTCGTCGGCGCCGCTCAGGGCGAGCGCGCTCAGCGCGGCGATCCGGCCGAACCGGCCATGCGCCAGGCCGAGTTCGCCCTCATGTCCGGTGGGTGGGCCGTCCAGGTCCAGGAGGCGGTCGAGCAGCGGGCCGACGGCCGGGAGGCCGTCGTCGTCGGTGTACTCCGCGCGGTGGAGCAGGTAGCCGGCGAAGCCGTTGAGGTAGTCGAAGTCGTCGATGGACAAGCTGCGGACGTCGATGTCGGTGGCCAGGGTGGGCGGTACGACCCGAGCCGGGTCCGCGCCGCGCCTCCGCAGTTCCAGTCCGGTGACGACGGCGGAGAGCGCCCCCGTGAACGGCGAGAGAGCGGCCGCGGTCGTCGCCGTGGGCAGCTGCGGAGGCATCGCGGCGGCGTAGACGGCGGCGGGGTCGGCCCCGATCACGGACGTCCCGTGGGCGCGCCCGGCCTCGGCGAGGTAGAGCAGTAGTCCGCCGCCCTCGTGCAGCGCCGGGTCTACGGCGCCCAGCCGCAGGCCGTCCCCGTCCAGCCGGGGCATAAGCCAGGTCGGGTGGCCGGCCTCGCCGACCACGAGCTCGGCGAGGCCCGCGCGCCAGCCGGGCGCGTCGGTGAGCGCCGGACCGGCGTGGACGGGCGGGCGGCGGACGTCCCAGACGTCGTCCACCGAACTGCCGAGCGCGTAGCCGAGGTAGGTCAGGTCGCGGCCCGCGGGGCGGTCGAAGAAGGCGGCGATGCTGCGCAGCGCCGCCTGCCGGGGGGTGCACCTCAGCTCGGCGGGCTGTCCGGACGCGGTGACGACCGGTCGGCCGTCGCTGCCGCGCAGCTGCCGGGAGTCGCACGTCACGTCGTAGAACGGCACGTCGAGGTCGGCCAGCGCGGCCACCTCGTCGCGGAGCACGGCGGCCGAGGCCTCCGGGCTGTCAATGCCGCGGTGGCGCGGGGGCAGCTTGGCGAGCAGGTCGGTCCGGGCTGTCGGGCTCGCGAGGTGGGCCGGGTGGAGGGAGGCTTCGAGGAAGCGGGCGTAGAGGTAGGTGGGGCGGAGCACCTGGCGGACCGACCAGCCAGCGTGCCGCTCCACCACGCGTTCGATCGCGGCGCGGTGGTTCGAGAGCCGTTCGCGGGCCTCGTCGTACCCGGCGGTGACCTCGCCGGCCCACGGCCGGGGGTCGACCTGCTCGCCCTGCACCGTGGCCATGTTCGTGCGGTGCTGCGGGACGGCCGGGACCTGGTCGAACCGGATCCGGTCGGTGCCCGCGTCGACTAGGCCGAAGGACTGCAACCGCCGCGAACCGCCCGGCCGGATGCATCCGATGCCGGACAGGTCGACGTCGATGGTGGCCCCGCTGAAGCGGGTGGGGAGGAGCATGGTGTTGAGGACGGACTCCTCGATCTCGCGGTTCATGGCCGTGGCGTGCGCGGCGGGCAGGGACACCAAGGTCTCGGTGTCGATGACGACCGGGCCGTCCGCCGTGGCGATGACATTCTCGTGGTGCAGGTCGGTGGCACCGAGCATGCTCAACAGCGCGGTCACCCGGCCGAACCGCCGGAAGTACCGGGCCGGGCCCTCGGGTTCGTCGAGGTCGGTGTGCTGGACCCGCTCCTGCCACAGGTGGGTCGCGCGGGCGACCGTTCGGGGGTGGAGCGGCCCGAAGAAGGCGCCGTCCGGGTCGGCCAGGAGGCGCACGGCCTCCAGGAGTGGTTGCATGCTGTCCTGCTGCGGCTTGTAGACGGCGGTCGCGCCGTTGTCCCAGGCGACGAACGAGACGGTGCGGCCGCCGCGGTGCGAGTCCCCGAGGCCGGGGACGAACGACACGACGCGCCCGCCGGTGCCGAAGGCGTCCCGGAGCCGGTGCCGGTCCTCCCAGGCGGCCTGGAGAACGCGCTGCGCGTGTTCGACCCGGCGCTCGGCCGTAAGCCGCAACAGCCGCCCCAACTCGGGGAATCGGCCCATCAGTTCCTTGCTGCCGTCTTCCTCGGCGGCCCAGGCGTGGAACTCTCCGTAGCCCATGCCTGCGAGGGCCGGATCGCCGCCGCGGGAGCGGAAGGCCGTGACGAGGGTGCGGACGGCGGTGGCGGAACAGGCGTCCATGACGCCCTGAAGGAGCGTGTCGGTGACGCGGGGAACATCGACGAAGTCCGCGAACTCGGGATTCCTCAGCCGGTCCCAGTTGGTGAACCGCCGCGCCGACTCCTCAAGAAGTGGGCGATGGAAACCACCGAAGACGTCGCCCATCTCCTCGGTACGCCGCCGCAGCAGCCCTTCGAGGGATTCCTCACTCAACTTCACTGCGGTTCCTCGCTGTTCGGTCGTCGATGGGACCGGCCCCGGGTGCGCCCCGGGGCCGGTGTGTCAGGCAGGGATCAGATGCAGCGAGTGGTGCAGCCGCTGGTCGGGCAGCCGCCCTGCAGCGCGGCGCTCGCGCCGACGATGACCGCGGTGGCGCACCACACGCCGGTGCCGGCAGCCAGGTCGTCCGGCTCCTCTGCGAGCAGGACCAGCTCGTCCGCGGAGACGAAGCCGGTGCTGGCGTCCATGAGGATGTCGCTCATGTTTCTTCCTTTCATTGGCTGTTGATCACAGCAAGGTTCCCGGAGAGTCCGGAAACCCCGTTCAGGGGCGGTCGGCATTGACCGACCGGTCTTATTCGAGACGGAGCACGCAGGGGTAGGCGTCGGGATCGAGGTGCCGAAGGATGGACCAGACAAACCCCGCCCGGCCGACCAGCAGGCTGCTGCTGTGGCCGTACTTGGTGTCGGCGCGCTCCTCGTAGCGCTCGACCACCTCGGTGAACAGGCGCGGGTAGAGGTCCTCGGCGAGGCGCCCGCCGAACAGGCCGGGCAGCTCCCGCTCCGCCATGACCGCGATCTCCGTGCTCGCCAGGTCGCCGTGGCAGTACGTCGGGTTGTTGCCGAAGCCGCGGTGCAGGGTCAGCTCGGCGAGCCGTTCCAGCCGCGGGCGGGGCATCGCACCGGGGGCGTGGCGCTCGACGGTGAGCGCGCCCAGCAGCATCCCGGGCGCACCGTGGCACCAGGCGTACGAGCGCTCGTCGCCGCCCCAGACCCGCGGCCAGTCCCGGTCGCTCGGGTCGTAGGCGTCGAGCACCGCGCCGAGGATGCCGAGGCCGAGATCGCGCGCCTCCGCGTCGCCGAGCAGCGTGCCGTACTGGATGAGCACCGGGGCGATCCCCATCGCGCCGTGGGCGTACCCGGTGTACGGAGTGACCTGCCCGGACTCGGCCTGGAGGCCGCGGAGCAGACGCACCTCCTCGGCAGCGATCGTCCGGGCGGCCTCCTCGACGAGCCGCCGGTCGGCGCCCTCCTGCGCGTCGCGGTGCAGGGCGAGGCAGACGGCGAGCGTGCCGGCCATGCCGCTGACGAAGTCGCAGCCGACCGCCGGTTCGGCGCGCCGGGAGAGCTCGCCGGCCAGTTCGCCGAGCGTCATGGCGCCGCCGGTGGTGCCGGTGGCGCCGGTGCCCAGCAGCCGCCGGGCCGTGGCGATCGCGTACACGGTGCCGGCGAGGCCGGTCATCCCGCCGAGGGAGGTCTTCGGGCCGGCCAGCGCGTCGCTCCGGAGCTGGTCCTCCAGGGGACCGAGCACCCTGGTCGCCGCGGCGGCGTACTGCTTGTCCCCGGTCTCGCGGGCGAGCCCGGTGAGGACGAGGGCGAGGCCGGGGCTGCCGCCGTAGAGGTCGAAACCCAGCGTGCCGGGGCACCACTGGCTCTGTTCGGCCGTCATGACCTGGGGAGCGATCCAGGTGGCCGGGTACCGGTCGTCCCGACCCACGACCATGCCCTCGACCAGGTCGTCCCCGATGCGGACGGCCTCGGCCAGCAGCCGCGCCCGGTCCACGCTCACGGGTGCCGCGCTGACGGGCCGGAGCGGCGCGAAGCCGGTCGGCTCCTGGTCCACCGGGAGCTTGTGGACGAAGGCGAGGTCGACCAGGAGCAGCTCGCGCTCGATCGTCTCCGGGCTCAGCGCGGCGATGCGCGCCCGGACCGTCTCCAGGGCAGGCTCCTGGAACGCCCCGGCCCGGACGACCGAGGTGGCGCCGGTGCCGACCCCGGCGAACACGGCGGTGGAGCGCGGCGTGTAGGAGAAGTACGGGACGTCCCAGGCGGCGAGCTGCCGGACCTCCTCGTCGGCCAGCTCGGCCGCCTCGCCCGTCCGCAGCACCACCCGGTTCAGGACGGCCGCCCGGACGAGCGGGTCGCGCAGCGCGGTGGGGTGGGTGGCCATCCTCAGGAGCTGGGTGTAGAACATCGTCGGGTTGTTGACGTACCGGAAGGGGACGTCGCCGAGGTGGGTCTCGATCGCCATCATCACCTCCTCGCGGTGCGCGCTCGCGTACTCCAGGACCCGGCGCAACTCCCGCTTGATGACGTCGCGTTGCACCGGCACTGGCACGGCGGTGGCGCCGAGCACCGAGAGGTTCGCGTTGGCGGCCACCGTCCGCCCGGCCGCGAGTTCCACGAACATGTCGTCGCGGCCCGGATTGCGCACGGCCAGCGTTCGGAACGGGATGTCCTGGCCCGGGTCGTAGCCGATGGCACCGATGTCCAGGCCCCGGTCGGCATCGCCGGGCTTCAGGAGCGTCGGCAGGATGCCGATCGCCGCGACCGATTCACGGATCGCGGTGGCGGCCTCGTGCGCGGCGGACCGGCTGCCGTCACCGGACGGCACGTCGAGCCGCGGGGTGAGCAGCGTCTCGGTGTCGATGACGACCGGACCGGCCGCGCCCGTGACCACATTCTCGTAGTGGATGTCGGTGGCCTTGAGCAGGTGGAGCACCCCGGTGAGCCGGCCTATGTGTGCGAAGTACTCCTCGGCGTCGCCGGTGAACTCCTCGGTGCGGACGTACTCGACGAACCCGCCGTCCCCGGTCGGCACCGCGCTGATCGTGCGCAGACCGGTGCCCAGACGCTCGTTGATCCAGGCGACGAAGGCGTTGTACCCGATCTCGGCCTCGATCGGATGCGGCTTGTAGATCACCCGGCTGCCGTCCGCGAAGCGGATCCGCACCGTCGACCTCCCGCCGTTGTGGGTGTCGCCCTGGCTCAGCGAGATCGCGGTGACCAGCGGGTCCGGGCCGATGCCTGGGATGCGGGCGGCGAGCTCCTCGCGGTGGCGTCCGGCCGCGTCGATGACCTCCAGCAGGTAGTCCTCCGCCGACCTCACGCGCAGTCGCACTGCGCGGAAGAGCAGGGGGTACCGCTGGAGCATTTCGGCGTGCCCGGCGGCGCTGTTGGTCCAGGCCCGGAAACCGCGGTAGCGCTCCTCCGGGGTGTCGCCCGACAGCGAACCAGCGGCCCGGAGGCGGTGGAGCTCCTCCAGCAGGGCACGCAGCATCAGGGCGGAGACCGCCTCGGTCTGGGCCTGGACGAAGTCCCGGACGATCGTGTTCTCCGCCGCCACCGCCGGCGAGGCGGCCACGGCGTCCTCGATCCGCCCCGCCCAGGCCCGGACGAAGTGGGCGAAGTAGTCCCCGAACAGGCCCTCGGGGTCGGCTGCCGGGTGGTAGGCCCCGGGCGCGGGAACGTCCGGACCGGCGGCTCCGGCGTCATCGCCGCGCGCGGCTTCGCCGAGCAGGGTTTCGAACAGGCGGTCCCGGGCCGCGCCGTCCGGCAGCTCCGGAAGATAGGTGTGCAGGATTTCCGCCACTGCACTCGACGTTGGTGCACGCATGATGAGAGTTCCGGTTTCGCGCAGGGGTGTGCCGGGCGCTCGGCACCCGGCACACCCCGGAGGGATCAGTGGTGGCAGTTCGTCTGGCACTCAGCGGTGACGGTGCAGATGTAGCCGTTGTTTCCGAGCACCCAGCTGGCGACCGTGTACTCGATGGGCCCGGTGAAGATGGTTCCCGCGCTCAGGCCGTCGAGGTTCTGCTCGCTGATCTCTTCGAGAATGTCAACATTGGGATTGCGCATGGCAGTTGGCTCATTTCGAGATTCGGGCAGTCCCGGTTGGGACCGCTCTGGAGCCAGCGTTGCAGCGGCCATCAACAGCCGCTCAACAGGCCGTCAACGGGCGATTCACACTGCCCGTTGACCGGTACGCGAAGGCCCGTCCGTACGGCTCCGTGGGAGTGAGCCGGTACGAACGGGCCTTGGTGAAGGGGCGGGCCGTTGTGAAAGGGGCGGGCCTTGGTGAACGGGCGGCCGCTCTCAGCGGTCCGCGGGCCAGGTGCTTTCGATCACGCCGAGTTCGATCATTTCGTGGACCTCACGCGCCTCGTGGAGCCAGGACCCCAGGTGGTGGCGGTCGGCGACGTCGATCGCCTCGTGGATGCGGGCGCGGCCCTGCGTCCACTCGTCGAAGCGGGCGTGGGTGCGGGCCATCGTGACCAGGCACTCGGCGGTGAGGGCGGCGTTGCCGATGCGCCGGAAGGTCGCGAGGGCCTCGTCGAGGGCCGCGAACGCGTCGTCGCGGCGGCCGAGTTCGCGCAGCACGTCGCCGTGGTTGGTCAGGACGACGGCGGTGCCGTTGGCGTCCCCGTGGTCGCGCCACAGCACGATCGCCTCGCGGTAATGCAGTTCGGCCTCGTCGAGGTGCCCGGACACCCGCAGGGCGTCGGCCATGGTGCTCATGAAGATCGCGGTGCGGTGCCGGTTGCCGCCGCTGCTCAGGTGGAGGTCGAGGGCCGCGCGGGCGTGGGTGAGGGCCTGGTCGCCGTGGCCGGCCGCACCGTGCGCCACCGACAGGTAGGCGAGGGTGGCGGCCTGGCTCTCGGGGTCGTCGAACAGCGTGAGGGCCTCCTCGAAGGCCTCGATGGCGCGGTCGGGGCGTCGGGACATGCCGTGGCAGGCGCCCAGGCTGCGCAGCAGCCAGGCGCGGCCGAGCCGGTCGTCGTGCTGTGCGGCGTGCTGTTCGTCGTGGCGTTCGGCGCGTCCGTGGGCGATGTCGAGCGCCTGCTGGAGGTAGCTCTCCCAGTGGCCGGTCCACCAGGAGGTCCGCATGTAGCCGAGGAGCCAGACGGCCATCCGCCAGGCGAGGTCGAAGCGGCGGCTCTCCCCGGCCTGCCGGATGGCCTCGCCGATGCCGGCGAGTTCGCGCCGGCACCAGGCGAGGGCCTGGGCCTCGTCGGTGAAGACGGGCAGCGGGGCGGGCGGCTCCTGGCCGAGCCGGGGCGGCAGCTGGCCGCCCTCGGGAATGGCCAGGCGGGCGTTCTCCAGGGCGAGCGCGTACCAGACGCACATCCGCAGCCGCGCCGCCTCGCGCTCCTGCTCGCTCTCGTCGGCCTCGGCGCATTCGACGGCGTACTCGGCGAGCAGGTCGTGGAGGCGGTAGCGCAGCGGGGCCGGGGTCTGGAGCAGGTGGGCGTCGACGAGCTGTTCGAGCAGCTCCTCGGCCCGCGCGGGGTCGCGGTCGAGGAGGGCGGCGGCGTCGGCCGGGCCGACCGTCTGACCGGGCCACAGACCGAGGAGGCGGAAGGCGCGCGCGGCCTCGCGTTCGCCGGGCGACTCGCTGTCGCGCAGGGCGAGGTAGCTGGCGGCGAAGGTGGCGCGGACCTGGAGGTGCCCTGCCGCCAGGGTGCTCAGGCGGCCGGGCCCCTCGGGGGCGAGCCGGTCGGCGAGGGTCGCCAGCGGCCAGGCCGGTCGGGCGGCCAGCCGGGCGCCGACGATGCGCAGGGCCAGCGGCAGGCCCCCACAGGCCGCCAGGATCCGCAGTGCGGCGTCGAGGTCCTGTTCGACGCGGTCGCTGCCGCTCAGCGCGCACAGCAGGGCGCGCTGCTCCTCGACGTCCATGGGGGCGAGCGACAGGTGGTGGGGGGTCGGCAGGTCGGTGAGGGTGGAGCGGCTGGTGACGATCGCCGCGCTGTGGCCGGTACCGGGCAGCAGCGGGAGCACCTGCCCGCTGTCGCGGGCGTTGTCCAGGAGCAGCAGCACGCGCCGCTCGGCGAGCACCGAGCGCAGCAGCGCCGCCCGGTGGCCGGTGTCCTCGGGCAGGGCTACGGCGAGGTCGGTCAACACGGACGCGAGCAGCTCGTGCGCGGTGCGCGGGGTCGCGGTGCCGTGGCCGCGCAGGTCCAGGTGGAGCTGCCCGTCCGGGAAGCGGTCGCGCAGCAGGTGGGCGGCGTGGACGGCGAGCGCGCTCTTGCCGACGCCGCCCATGCCGGTCACGGCCACCACGCCCGGGCCGTTCCCGTCCGCGGCCTGCTCCAGCGCTGCGCGCAGCCGGCGCAGTTCGTTCTTGCGTCCGGTGAACAGCGTTGCGTCCAGCGGCAGTTGGGCTGGTGCCGACGGCGCGGGCGGCGCCGTCACGAGGCCGGCTTCGGGGACCGGCCGTGCCTTCCGTTGTTCCTTCGACTGCTCCTTCAACAGGAGCGGGTCGGCGGTCAGCACCCGTTGGTGAACGGCCCGCAGGGCCGGGCCCGGATCCACGCCCAGCTCCTCGGCCAGCGCCGTGCGCACGGTCTCGAACACCTCGAGCGCCTCGGCCTGGCGCCCGCCGCGGTACAGCGCGGTGACGAGCAGGACGTGCAGCGACTCGTGCAGCGGGTGCTCGGCCGCCCAACGGCTCAGCTCCGGAGTCACCTCGGTGTGCCGCCCCAGCTCCAGCTCCGCCTCGAAGTACCACTCCAGGGCCTGCAGATGCGCCTCGCACAGGTGCCTGACCTCGGCCTCCAACGTGTGCAGGACCGGAAGGTCCGACAGCGGCCGACCGCGCCACAACGCCATGGCCGCGCCGGCGTGCCCGCTCACGGCCGGCCAGTCCCGCCGCCCACGGGCCTCGCGGGCGAGGGTGAGCAGACCGGTGAACTCCCGGACGTCCAGCTCCCCCTCGTCCACCCGCAGCAGCGGCCCGTACGGGGTCGCGGACAGCCGCGACCCATCCTCGGCCTCGGCCTCCAACGCCCGCCGCAGCCGCATCACATGATTGGCCAGCGAGGACGCCGCGGTCACCGGCGGCTCCTCGCCCCACAGCGCGTCCTGAAGACTGCTCGGCGACACCGCCCGGTTCGCCTGCAACAACAACGCAGCCAGCAGCGCCCGGACCTTCGGCCCGCCCACCGGCACCACCCGATCGCCCCGCCGCACCGCGACCGGGCCGAGCAAACTGAAACGCACGACTCCCCCAAGACCGACCGGCAGAGCCGGCCGGGTCGATCACCCCGTTGCAGCGATGCTATCCACCGCGCCCGACCTTCGGCTCCCAGCCCGGATCAAGCGCATGCCCAGCTCAGTACGGCCGCGGCGGCCCGCCATCGGGGCGGAACCACGGGATGCGGTCTCCGGCCCGGGATCTCACCGGTGAGGCGCCACCCGCCTGCTACGCGCGTCGAACCGAGGGAACCCTTCCGGCCCGGTTGGCGTCATGGACCTCGGAGACAGCAGGCAGGTGTAGTCGGGGGGAGTGTCGTCGATGGACTTCAGGGCGCGCATGGGGAAGCTGGGCAACGGTTCGCGGGTGGCCATAGCGGTGGCGGTCGTCGCCGTGGCGGCGACCGCCTGGGTGGTGCCGACGGTCACCGAGTCGACCGCCGCTCCCCATCAGAACGTCGCGCAGCAGGGGGAGTCGAACGACGGCGACCACAGCGGCCAGGACGGCGCCCAGGGCAGCGGCGGTGGCGGCGGTACGCAGCAGGGGCGCATACCGGAGGGCATAGCCCACGCCTCCGAGACCGGGGGCAACGCCGTCAACATCACCATCGACGACGGCCCGGACCCGGTCTGGACCCCGAAGGTCCTCGACGTGCTCAAGCGGTACGGCGTGAAGGCGACGTTCTGCATGATCGGGCCTCAGGCCAAGGCCCACCCCGACCTGGTCAAGCAGGTCGTCGCGGCCGGCCACCGGCTCTGCGACCACACGGTGGACCACGACACCACCATGGACAAGAAGCCCGTCGCCTACCAGGAGAAGGAGATCCTGGACGCGAAGAAGATGATCGAGCAGGCCGCGGGCGGCGGTGCCGAAGTGATGTACTACCGGGCCCCCGGCGGCGCGTTCACGCCCGACAGCCGACGCATCGCCGCGGCGAACGGCATGCGCCCGCTCGGCTGGAACGTCGACTCGAAGGACTTCAGCAAGCCCGGCACGGCCGCCATCGTCGACACCGTCAAGAAGGAGATCGGCAACGGCCCGACCATCCTGTTCCACGACGGAGGCGGCGACCGTCAGCAGACCGTCGAGGCCCTCGGCCAGGTGCTCGGCTGGCTGAAGGCGCAGGGCCGTCCCACCGGCTTCCCGGTCCAGACCACCCCGTGACTGCGGGGGCTGAGGGATCAGCCCTACCGCGCCTCTACCGGTTCGCCGGTGTCCTGGTCGAGGTTGAACACCCGCCGGTAGGAGTCGGTGACCACGGTGATCTGTGCCCGCCCGGTCCAACTCGCCTCCACCAGGCGGGCCTCGTCCGGGGCGCCGCCGACGTCGGCGAGCAGCCAGCGCCGGGCCGACCAGCCCTCGCCGCTCTCCAGCAGCACCTGCCAGTGCTCGCCGGCCTGCGGCCCGGAGTCGTACGAGCGGTGCACCACCACCAGGGCCCGTGCCGCGCCGGCCGGGGCGTCCTCGCGGCTGCGGGTCTCGGCCGCGGACACCTTGTGCGCGGCCAGCACGCCGAGCAGGAACACCACCCCGGCGGTCACCGTGACCGCCCGGGTGGCCGCCCGTACGGCGGTGCGGCGGTCGCTCAGCCAGGCGGCCGCGATCAGCGCGGCCAGCGCGCCGCCGAGCAGCAGTTCCGGTCGGTTCAGCAGGTCGGCGACCAGCATCAGGCCGCCCGAGCGGCTCTCCCACTGGCCCTCGGTGTACAGCAGGACGGCCGCCGCGCCGAGCGCCAGCAGCACCCGGACGAGGGTGCGCCTGCCCCGCGGCGTCCGCCGGTTCCAGCGCTCGTTCATCGACCCCCCGGTCATCGTCCCCCCGGTCATCGGCTCACAGCTCCGCGAGGAGTTTCCGGCCCTCCGGCCAGTCACCCAGCCCGGAGTCCGAGTTGACGTGCCCGTAGGCGCCCGGCTCGACGTACCGCGCGCCCCAGGCCTCGGCGAACTGCCGGGCCCGCTCGGGGGTCACCCACGGGTCGTCGGTGGAGGCGACCACCAGGGTCGGGAACGGGAAACGCTCCAGCGCCACCGGCCGGAAGCCCAGCAGCTCCGGCACCTCGGCGGTGTCGACGTCCGCCGGGGCGACCAGCAGCGCGCCCCGCACGGCGGCGGTCCGCTCGACCGACGCACCCGCGACCCAGCGGGCCGCCGTGATGCAGCCCAGGCTGTGCGCGACCAGCACCACCGGCCCCTCGGCGGCGGCCGAGTGCACCGCCGCGTCCAGCCGGGCCACCCAGTCCTGCTGCTCCGGGTGGTCCCAGTCCGCCTGCTCGACCCGGCGGAAGGTCTCCGGCTCGGCGGCCTCCCAGCGGGTCTGCCAGTGCGCGGGGCCGGAGTTCTGGTAGCCGGGCAGGACGAGGTAGGTGACGCGGTCGGGCATGGGCTCCTCCGGGAGGCGGTCGGGCTGCGGACGGTGGACGTCCGGTGGTCAGGCAGCACGAGAGTCTAGGCCGCGCACGCCCCGGCGCCGCAGCCGGGCGCCGCACCCGCCGCCGGGCCCACAGTCGTATCAGCCGCCGTGCGCCGCCGGCCCCGGCGCGCACGGCTCACGACCGGCGCCCGAGCAGGGCGGTGCGCCGCCGCACGCCCGGTGCGCCCCGTTGCCAACGGCGGCGCCGGTACGGGAGGTTGGACCGGGCCCGAGCGCGGCGGCCGCCGCCCAGGCCCGCACCAGGCCTGATGCTCGATCACGTGGAGGGATGTCGGCGATGACATCGAAGATCCTGCTCGTCACCGGGGACGCCGCCGAGTCGCTGGAGGTGTTCTACCCGTACCAGCGGCTGCGCGAGGAGGGCTACCAGGTCGACATCGCGGCCCCGACCAAGAAGCGCCTGCAGTTCGTGGTGCACGACTTCGTGGACGGCTACGACACGTACACGGAGAAGCCCGGCTACACCTGGCCCGCCGACCTCGCCCTGGCCGACGTCGACCCGGCCGACTACGTCGCCCTGGTCATCCCCGGAGGCCGCGCGCCCGAGTACCTGCGAAACGACCCGGACGTGCAGCGGATCGCCCGGCACTTCTTCGAAGGGGACAAGCCGGTCGCCCAGATCTGCCACGGCCCGCTGATCACCGCCGCCGCCGGGGTGCTCGACGGCCGCCGCACCTCCGCCTACCCCGCGCTCGCCCCGGACATCAAGGCGGCGGGCGCCGAGTTCGTGGAGGGCGAGGCGGTGGTGGACGGCGTGGTCGTCTCGGCCCGGGCCTGGCCCGACCACCCGGCGTGGCTGCGGGCCTTCATCGAGGTCCTGCGCACCAAGGCCCCGCTCTCCTGACTTCTTCCGTCCGTACCCCGAGACTTCTCGGGGTACGGTTCCGGGTCCCGGTCAGGGTAGCGGGCCCTCCTCCGGGTTGACGACCGTCGCCGACCGCTCTGCCATGGTGTCAACCACCATGGAAAAAGCTGGAGTTGTCGGCCCCGGGATCCCGGCGGCCCCGAACCAGGGAGCACGGCATGACCGCCGATCCGACCGTCCCCCGCCGCGGACGCCGCCGACCCGCCCTGCGGGCCGCCCTCACGATCGCCGCGGGCGCCGGCCTGCTGGCCACCCTCGCTCCGGCCGCCGTCGCCCGGCCCGTCGGCAGCTCCTCGGCGTCCGGCTGCCACGGCGCCGTCCACCTCACCGCCGCCGACCGCGCCGACCGGACGGACTCCGCCGAGGGCCGGGCCGACTGGGCGGCCGCGGACGCCGCCCTGGCCGGCCTCACCGGGCCCGGCTACGGCACCTCCGCCCTCGGCGCCGTCCGGGAGAACGGCCGGCTGGTCTGGCGCAACGCCACCGGCGTCGCGGACCTCGGCACCGGCCGGCCCGCCGACCCGGACGGCCGCTTCCGGATCGGCAGCACCACCAAGACCTTCGTCGCCACCACGCTGCTCCAACTCGTCGGCGAGCGGCGGCTGGACCTCGACGACCGGCTGGAGTGCCTGCTGCCCGGCGTCGTCCCCAACAGCACCGCGATCACCGTCCGGCAACTGCTCAACCACACCAGCGGCATCGCCAACTACACCCAGGACCCGGCCTTCGAGTTCACCGACCAGGACTGGCTGACCGACCGCCGCTTCCAGCCGTACTCCCTCCAGGCCCTGGTCGACATCGCCGACAGGTACCCGCCGGCCTTCCCGCCGGGCCGGGACTGGGGCTACTCCAACACCAACTTCGTGCTGATCGGGATGATCATCGAGAAGCTCACCGGCCACAGCTGGCAGGAGGAGGTCACCCGCCGGATCATCCGCCCGCTCCACCTCACCGGCACCTCGATGCCCGGCAACTCGCCCTTCATCCCGGGCCCGCACGCCCACGGCTACCTCAAGACCGACGCCGGCCCGGCGGACGTCACCCTGCTCGACCCCTCGATGGCCGGCTCCGCCGGCGCCGGCATCTCCACCACCGCCGGCATCTCCACCACCGCCGACCTCACCACCTTCGTCGGCGCCCTGCTCGGTGGCCGCCTGCTGCCCCCGGCCGAACTCGCCGAGATGCAGCGGACCAGCCCGAACGGCGGGGGCCGGAGCTACGGCCTCGGCCTCCAGAGGGTGGACACCCCGTGCGGCACCTTCTGGGGCCACGCCGGCGGCATCCCCGGCTACAGCACCCTGATGCTCGGCTCGGCGGACGGCAAGCGCCAGTTCGCCGCCTCCCTCACCGTCTACGACGTCGGGGACGGGACCGCCGCCAACGCCGCCTGGAACAGGCTGACCGCCACCGCCCTGTGCGGCACCCAGGCTCCGGCGCTCGACCCCTCCGCCGTACCCGGGCCGGTACCCGACCTCGCCCGCCCCGGGTCCTGACCGGCCCCCTACGCTGACCGGCGACAGACCGTCGACCGTCACCAGGAGGACGAGCCATGGCCGAACCGCTGATCGCCACCGTCGGGGGCAGGGCGCCCGCCGTCGACCCGGGCGCCTTCCTCGCACCCAACGCCGTCGTCGTGGGTGACGTCACCGTCGCCGCCGGCGCGAGCATCTGGTACGGGGCGGTGCTGCGCGGCGACGCCGAGTCGATCACCGTCGGCGCGGGCAGCAACATCCAGGACAACTGCACCCTGCACGCCGACCCCGGCTTCCCGCTGGTGGTCGGCGAGCGCATCTCGGTCGGCCACAACGCGGTGCTGCACGGCTGCACCGTCGAGGACGACGCCCTGGTGGGCATGAACGCGACCGTCCTCAACGGCGCCCGGATCGGCGCCGGCTCCCTGGTCGCCGCGGGCGCGGTGGTGACCCAGGGCACGGACGTCCCGCCCGGCTCCCTGGTCGCGGGCGTCCCCGCGAAGGTCCGCCGCCCGCTGACGGAGGAGGAGAAGGCCGGCATCAAGGCCAACGGCGAGGGCTACCTGCTCCTCGCCGAGGCCCACCGGCAGATCTAGCACGGCATTTCGAACCCCCGCCGCCGCTACAGCCGGTGGTAGACGGCGGACAGCCGGTGCAGCACCTCGGCGGCCCGGTCGAGGGCGTCCTCGTCGCAGTCGGCGAGGTCGCCGTGCAGGGCCTCGGCCAGGGCCTGCCGGCGCTGCCGGTGGCGAGCGCGACCGGCGTCGGTGAGGCCGACCAGGACGGACCGCTTGTCCTCGGGCGGGCGGGTGCGGGTGACGTAGCCCGCGTTGACCAGGCCGTTGACCAGCTGGGTGGGGGGCGGCGCCGGTGGTCTCGGTGCCGGCGGCGGACTCCGCCGGGGCTAGCCAGGCCTTACGGCACTGGCGCCGAGGTCATGGCCGCGCCCGCCGGGTCCGCCGCCGGCTCCGTAGCCGGTTCCACCGGCGTGGGGGCGGGCGGGCGCCGGTCGGCGGCCCAGGCCAGCACCGCGACGACGGCGCCGGAGGCGGCCAGGACCGCGCCGACCAGGGTCGGCGAGGTCCAGCCGAAGCCGGCGTCCAGCGCCAGCCCGCCGAAGTACGCCCCCTGGGCGTTGGCCAGGTTGAAGGCGCCCTGCACCGTCGCCGAGGCCAGGGTGGGCGCGCTGCGCGCCTTCCGCATGACCAGGGTCTGCACCGCCGGGACGATCGCGAAGCCGAACAGCCCGATCAGCACCACCGTGACGGCCGCCGACCAGCGGGTGTGGGCGGTCACCGCGAACAACGCCAGGGTGGCCGAGAGCAGCCCGAAGGCCGCGCAGACGGTCGGGCGCAGCGCGCGGTCGGCGGCGAAGCCGCCGAGCACGTTGCCGATCGTCATCCCCACCCCGAACAGCGCCAGCACCAGGGTCACCGAACCGGCCGCGTAGCCGGAGACCTCGGTGAGCAGCGGCGCGATGTAGCTGTAGCAGGCGAACAGCCCGCCGCAGCCGAGCACCACGGTGGCCAGCGCCAGCCAGAGCTGCCCGCTGCGGAAGGCCCGCAGCTCGTGCCGGAGCCCGGACTGGGCGGGGGAGGGGAGGGTCGGCACCAGCCGGGCGATGGCGAGTGTCCCGGCGGCGGCGATCAGCACCACCACCAGCATGGTCGTCCGCCAGCCCAGGTGCTGGCCGAGCAAGGTGGCGGCCGGGACGCCGACGATGTTGGCGACGGTCAGCCCGGAGAACATCACCGCGACCGCCCGGGCCCGTCGGTCCGGCGTCACCAGCTCGGCGGCGGCCACCGCCCCGGCCCCGAAGAAGGCGCCGTGCGGCAGCCCGGTGATCAGCCGGGCGGCGGCCAGCGTCCAGAAGTCGGGCGCCAGCGCGCACAGCAGGTTGCCGGTCGCGAACAGCCCGGCGAGCGCCACCAGCACCGCCTTGCGGGGCCTGCCGGCGGCCAGCGCGGTGAGCAGCGGCGCGCCGACCACCACCCCCAGCGCGTACGCGGAGATCAGCCAGCCCGCCTGCGGGATGGAGACGTGCAGACCGTCGGCGACCTGGGGGAGCAGCCCCATGGCGGCGAACTCGGTGGTGCCGATGGCGAAAGCGGTGACGGCCAGCGCGAACAGCGCGAGAGGCAAGGGGGTGACTCCGGGGTGAGCCCGCGTCCGGAACGGTGCGCGGCGGGTGATTCGTTCACCGGGCATCCTAATCCGGCCGGATGACGCCCTCGTGAGGCCAGGGTGACGACCACGGGGCGGGGGACCGAAAGGGCCGGGGGTGCGCGGCCGGAGGAGGTCGCCGACGCGGCCGCGGCGCGGGAGACTGGGGGCATGTGCCGCAACATCAAGACGCTGCGACCGCCGGTGACGCCCGACGCCGGGGATGAGGACTTCCGCGCCGCCGCGCTGCAGTACGTCCGCAAGGTCTCCGGCTTCCGCGCCCCGGCCGCGCACAACCGCGAGGCCTTCGACCGGGCCGTGGACGCGGTCGCCGAGGCCACCGCCCGGCTGCTCACCGAGCTGGAGGTCCGCGGCTCGCACCCCCGGGCCGTCGAGGCCACCGCCTAGCGATCGGCCCGGCGCGTACGGGCCGCCAAGGCCACCGCCCAGCGACCGGCCCGATGCGCCCGGGACGCCGACAAGGAGCAGGAGCCCGTGATGAACCCCGCCGACCGTTACGCCCTCACCTTCCCCGGCACGCCCGGTACCCAGGCCCCGCAGGACGTGGTCGTGGTCACCCGGACCAGCGCCAACGGCCCGGGCGGGCACCCCGTGTACGAGGACGCCAGCGGGATCATCCGGGCCGAGATCAGCGACGCGGGCGAGGTCCGGATGCTCGCCAGTGGCGGCCACCAGACCCCGCACCTGCCGGTGCACGCCCATCCGCTGCCATAGGGCCCGTCGTCGAACTCCCGCCCGCGGGCCCGTCCGTCGGGCACAATCGCCGTATGACCACAGCGCGTTGGCAGGGGACCGTCGTCGCCGAGAGCGAGGACACCGTCGTCGTCGAGGGCAACCACTACTTTCCGGTCGAGTCGGTCCGGGTCGAGTTCCTACGGCCCTCCGACACGACCACGGTGTGCGGCTGGAAGGGCACCGCCAACTACTACTCGCTGGACGTGGCCGGGCACACCAACCCGGACGCCGTCTGGTACTACGCCGACCCGAAGCCCGAGGCCGAGCAGGTCCGGGGCCGGGTGGCGTTCTGGCACGGCGTGGAGATCACCGAGTAGCCCCCGCGCAGCGCGCCGGCTCGTGCCAGTCCGCGGCGGCCGACGGGTCCGCCGCGGACGGGTTCACCACCGGGAGCCGAGGACGGGCGGGGTCACGCGGCCGGGGGCGGCGGGGCGACCGCTCCGTGTCCGGCCTTGACGCCGTTCACCATCGCCTGGTGGACGGCCCGCGCGGTGATCTCGTCCGCCGCCGGCACCGGGCTGCCGGAGACCGTGTACCAGTCCAGCGCGCCGGTGTACTGGACGGTCAGCCGCGCCTCGCCGTCCACCCACGTGGTGTGCACTGTGAGGTCGCCGGAGATCGGTCCGACCTCGGCGGTGGTGACCCCGCCGGGGCCGCTGATGATCGACTGGGTGGTCCAGGTCGCCCACGAGGTGCGCGGGTCCGCGGGCGGTCGGGCCTGCCGGCCGCTTTGATCGTGTTCAGTCATGCGCCTATCCTCCCCCGCCGGTGAGCCGCCGTCCGGGCAGCGACACCTGCGGTCGCAGGGACCGCCCGGTTCCGCCGGGCGGTCGGATCGGTGTGGCGGACGGTCAGCTGTTCGCGCCGGGTTCGTCCAGCATGGGGGCGCCCTCCGCCTGGGAGGTGTCCTGCGCGTGCAGGTTCTGCATCGAGGTGATGCCCTCCTCGGGATCGGCGGCTCGGACGTCATCCTCGCGGTCGATGCTCACCTCGGAGCGTTCGCTCATGTCGGTCATCGCGGGCTCCGTCTTCTCGGCCGGTCCCGGCACGCCCGGGCCGGAGGCGTGGCTGGGCCGGGTCTGTCTGTCGCCCCTCCAGCCTGCCTCCGCCCCGGCGCCGGGGCCAGCCGGGTGAGCCGCCCCGCCGCGCGCCCGCCCGGCTCCCGGTGCCCTCCGGTCGGCGGACGGCCGCACTCACCACGTCACGGGCAGCGACCGCATCCCGTAGACGAACGACTGCGTACGGAACTCCCGCTCGCCCTCCGCGATGGCCAGCCGCAGGGCGGGCAGTCGTCGGAACAGCGTCTCCAGGGCGATCTGCAGTTCCGCGCGGGCCAGCGGCTGGCCCAGGCACTGGTGCACGCCGAAGCCGAACGCCATGTGCCGGCGGGCGTCCCGTTCCAGGTCCAGCTCGTCCGTCGGCCGCCGGCCGGCACCGCCGAACACCTCCTCGTCCCGGTTGGCGGTGGAGAGCATCGCGATCACGCCCTCCCCGGCCCGGACCGTGACGCCGCCCAGCTCCACGTCCTCCAGCGCCACCCGGGGCAGCCCGGTGTGCACGATGGTCAGCAGGCGCAGCAGTTCCTCCACCGCGCCGGGCAACGTGGCCGGGTCGGCGAGCTTGGCGATCTGCTCGGGGTGCTCCAGCAGCAGGGCGGTCGACAGCGAGATCATGTTCGCCGTCGTCTCGTGTCCGGCGATCAGCAGCAGGACCCCGGTGTTGGCGGCGTCGTCCACGGTCAGGTCGTCCCGTACGGCGAGCCGGCTGAGGATGTCGTCCTCCGGCTGCTCGCGCCTGCGGGCCGCCAGAGCACGCAGGTACTCCAGCACCCCGTGCTGGGCCGCCTTGAACTGCTCGACGGTGGCCTCCTGGCTGAGCAGGGTGCGGCTCAGCTCCTGGAAGTGATCGCGGTCCTGGTACGGCACGCCGAGCAGCAGGCAGATCACCAGCGACGGCACCGGGAGCGCGAAGTCGGCGACCAGGTCGGCCTCGGTGCGGCCCTCGGTCATCCGGTCCAGCGTCTCGTCCACGATCCGCTGGATGTCCGGGCGCAGCGCGGCCACCCGCTTGACCAGGAAGTCTCCGGTGACCATGCGGCGCAGCCGGGCGTGCTCGGGATCGTCGAGCCGCAGGAAGCTCGGCTTGCTGGTCACCAGCTCCTCGCGGCGGCCGGAGACCAGCAGCGGGAAGGTCGGATGGCGCACGTCCGCGCTGAACCGGCGGTCGGACAGGACGGTGCGGACCTCGGCGTGGCCGGTGGCCAGCCAGGCGGACTGGCCGTCGGGCAGTTCGGCGCGGGTCATCGGGGCGGTGGCGGCGGCCTCGGTGTACGCGGGTGGCGGTCCGAACGGGCAGCCGCTGGAGTGCGGGGCCGGCAGGGGGACGGCCTTTGCGGTGGGTGTGCTGGTCAAGGTGGGGGTCTCCTTGCGTCGCGGTGTCCTGGTGGGGTTCGTCGCGGACTCCGGGTTCTCCGGGTTCTCCGCTATCGGTGGGGTACGGCGGACCGTCGGCCGGTCAGGATCAGGCCTGGGCGGGCCCGTCCTCGGTGACGGTGATCGCACCGCCCGGGCAGAGCTCGGCGGCCAGCCTGAGGTCGTCGAACTGGTCCGGCCGGATGGAGGTCTGACGGAGCTTCACCAAAGCGTCCTGGTCGTCCTGCTCGAAGACCTCGGGGACGTTCGTGACGCACATCCCGGAGCTGCAGCAACGGTCCCGGTCGACGCTCACCTGCATGTCGGGCACCTCTCGCCAGTGCGCCGCCGACTGACCGGCGGGCGCGGTTCGTTGTCTTCGCCAACCTAGCCGCCGCCCGTCCGTCCCCAGAGGGCGCGGTGGCCGGAAAGCGGAGATTGGCCGATTCAGCGCTCGTCCCAACGAGCTTGCGGCACATCAGGTTTGAATCGGCGTTACGGTGCCGAAGGGCGTACGTCACAGCCCCTCCTCGGCGGCCAGTTCCCGTACGGTGGCGACGGTGTCGGCGTCGGGGGCGCCCTTGTCCGGCCGGTAGCGCACCACCCGGGCGAACCGCAGCGCCAGCCCGGCGGGGTAGCGGGGGCTGCGCTGGAGGCCGTCGAAGGCGATCTCGACGACCAGTTCCGGCCGGACCCACACCGTCCGGGCGTCCCGTCCGGTCTCCCGGGCGAGCAACTCGGCGGTCTGCCAGGTGAGCGTCGCATCGGTCAGCCCCTTGAAGGTCTTGCCCAGCATCACCCACGGGCCCAGGCCCGGCTCGCCCGCGGCCCGGGCCCCCAGGTGCAGGTTGCTCAGATAGCCCTGCCGCCGACCGCTGCCCCACTCCGCGGCCAGTACCACCAGGTCCAGGGTGTGCCGCGGCTTCACCTTGATCCAGCCCGCCCCGCGCCGCCCGGCCGCGTACCCGGCCGCCGGGTCCTTCACCAGCACGCCCTCGTGCCCGAGCGCCAGCGCCTCCCGGAAGAACTCCAGCGCCCGCTCCCGGTCCCCGGTCTCGGTACGGCCCACCCGCAGATCCTCCGGCACCGCCTCGGCCAGCGCCGCCCAGCGCTCCCGGCCGGGACGGTCCACCAGGTCCTCGCCATCCCGGTGCAACAGGTCGAAGAAGTAGACGCTGAGCGGGACCGCGGCCCGCAGCAGGTCCGGATCCCGCCGGGAGGCGGAGCGCGCGGCGGTCTCCTGGAACGGGCGCGGCCGCCCGTCCGGACCGAGCGCGATCGCCTCGCCGTCCAGCACCGCCGTCCGCAACGGCAACGCCAGCGCAGCCTCCGCCACCTCGGGCACGCGCGCGGTGATGTCGTCCAGACTCCGGGTGAACACCGCCACCTCCCCGCCGTCCCGGTGCACCTGCACCCGGATGCCGTCCAGCTTCCACTCCAGCCCCGCCGGACCGGTCCGCTCCAGCGCCGAGACCACGTCCGGCGCCGAAGCCGCCAGCATCGGGCGCACCGCCCGCCCCACCTCCAGCCCGAACCCCGCCAGCGCCGCCGCCCCACCGCTCAGCGCCGCCTCCGCCACCGCCCGCGCCGACCCCCGGAACATCAACGCCCGCCGCACCGCCGCCACCGGCACCCCGGCCGCCTGCGCGACCGCCTCCCCGACCAGCGCGTCCAAGGCGCCCTGCCGCAGATCCCCGACCAGCACCGCCCGCAGGAACCCCTGCTCCACCTCCGTCGCCCGCCCGAACAGCCCCACCAGCAACCGCCGCCGCTCCGCCTGCGCCCCCGCCCCGTGCACCCCGGCGATCCGCTCCAACTCCCGCTCCACCTCCCGCACCCCCAACGAGGCCTCCGCCGCCGGCGCCGGCAGGTCCCGCAGACTCGCCCACCCGACCCCCGTCCGCAGCCGCTGCGCCTCACCCGACAGCAGCACCACCGCCGCCGCCCCCTCCTCCGCTCCCAACTCCCGCAGGCACCCCGCCAACAACCCCACCTTCGCCCGCCGTCCCGGCTCCGCCGCCACCTCCCGGGACACCATCGCCAACCGCCACAGGCCCATCCGCCCACACCTCCACCCACCCAGCATCGACGGACGGGCCCGCCCCTGCACCCGGGCGCCGCGGGTGTGCGGGCCGGGGGCGTGGCGTTGCAGCACGCATACAAACTGATAACTCCGCGTCTGAGTGCCGGTCACCCTATGGTGTCTCCATGCGCGGATCGAAACTCCTGTACGCGGCCGCGGTCCTGGTCCTGGGCGCCGCGTCGGTCGCCGTCGCAAGGGTCCAGGAGACCGCCGACGAGGCACGCATGGCTCCGGCGATCCTGCTGAGCCGCGAGTACCACGAGAAGCACCTGCAGCCGATCGCCGAGGAGATCCACCGGCTGATCGACACCGAGCAGGTCGACGGCAGCGACTTCACCTCGATCGTGTTCCACGGCGACGAGCACTACCTCGACCTCTTCTGGAAGGGCGCCGTTCCCGCCGGGATCACCGAGGCCGTGGACGCCTGGCGCACCCGCACCCGCGAGGCGATGCGCCACGACCCCGCCGGTCCGGTGAGCCCCGACTACGACGTCCACTACCGGACGGCCGCCTACTCGCGCTCCGAGATGGACCGGGCCATCAGCAGGTTCGTCGACGTCGTCGGCAACGACGAGGCGGAGTGGTCGTCGATCTCCCCGGCCAACGACGGCAGCGGCCTCGTGCTCTCGTACCAGCCGAAGGCCACCAAGCGCATCGCGCCGGCCAACGCACCGATGCGCGACTACGCGACCCGGGCCGAGCGGATCGCCGGCATCCCCGTCCACCCGCAGGTCGGCTCCGTCGAAACTCCCACGCGGGGCAGCCGCACCAGCGACGCCCCGCCCTGGTACGCAGGGGCCGATCTCAGGCTGAGTGACAACAGCCGTTGCTCCACCGGCATCCCCGGCTGGGTCGACAAGAGGCGCGTCCTGCTCACCGCCGCCCACTGTCAGACCAGTGGGAACGTCTACAACGGGCAGCGCGTCGTCGGCGAGGTCACCGCCTACGACAGCGGTCTCGACGTCGCCGTCATCACCAGCGGCGACAACACCGCGGCCCGCTTCTACAGCAGCGCCTGGGACAGCGGCGACTCCCGCCCGTTGTACGGCCCGGCACGCCTGGACCCGGGCCAGTCGGCCTGCTTCAGCGGTGCCACGTCCGGGTTCCACTGCGAGCTGGAGGTCACCCGCGTCGGCGTCCACTCCCCGTCCGGCCGCACCAACGCGACCGAGGTGAAGTCCCGCAGCGGAGGCATCGCCGTCGCCCAAGGGGACAGCGGAGGGCCGGCCGTGGCCAAGCCACAGGGCGACTCCATGGCGCCGGTCGGCGTCATCATCGCCGGGAACACCGACACGAAGACCCCGTGCAGCGGCACCTCGTCCGCAACGACCTGCTTCTCGACCGGTTACTACACGCCGCTCGACCCGGTGGTGTCCAAGCTCGGCTTCTCGGCGTTGTGAACCGTGACGCGGGGCCGTCGGACAGGATGAAGCCGAGCTCCGGCGCAGCGGCCGAGGTCGGCAGGTCGTACCTCTACGACCTGTGCCGCACCGGTGGGTGAGGGCAGCCCCGCCTCCATCCGCCCGGTGCCCGGCGGCGCAGACGGCCGCGCCGCCGGGCATCCGCCGCCTCAGAGTTCGGTGAGCTCGCCCAGGCCCAGGGCGCGCAGGGTGTGGTTGGCCAGCTGGAGGTGGCCGGTGGCGTTGGGGTGGGCGGGGTCGTCCAGCCACGGGATGGCCTCGCCGTCGGGGAAGGCGGCGAGCCAGTGGGCCTCGTGGTCGACGAGCAGTGCGCCGGTCTCGCCGGCGAGTTCGCGGACGGCCTGGCAGTACGCGGGCATCTCGGCGCGGGGCGCGCGCCCGGCGTGGCTGACCACGAGGGGCGTGTGCAGCACGATCTGCGCTCCTGCGGACCGGTCGATGATCTCGCGCATGGCGTCGCGGAACTCCGCGAGCCCGTCCAGCCCGGCGCGGGCGTCGTTGGTGCCGAGCGACAGCGACAGCACGTCCGGCGCGAAGCGGCCGATGACGAAGTCGTACGCCTCGAGCACGTCCGTGGCCCGCCAGGCGGACACGCCGCTGTTGACCACGATGTCCGTCAGCCGGTCCAGCTGCCAGCAGACCCGCTCCTGCACGTGCTCGACCCAGCCGCGGGCGCCGTGGGTGTGGTAGACGGCCTGGGTGATGCTGTCCCCGGCCATCACCCAGGTCATCGGGTTGTCGGAAAGCTGGACCATGTGACTCTCGCCCCTCGAAGTTCACGTCGCAGCCCCCTGCCGCGACGTTCGGGAAGATGATCTTAGGGGCCCTGGTGTACCTGTACGCGGCCGTCGGTGACAACCGCGTCGTGATCTCCGTGGTCGACGACGCCGCGAACGCCCCCGCCCTGCGCGCCGACCTGGTGGCCGCGCAGATCCATCGGCTCGTCACCGCCAGGGCCTCGCCGGGGCAGGTGCCGACCCGCGTTACGGCTTGACAGGGTGCGTAATACTGTAACGCCTGCGGTCCGAGGCGCAGTCGGCGCGGGCCGCAGCCGTGTCCTCTCCCAGCAGCTCGGAGCACCACATGCACCCCTTCCTCGACCACCCGGGGCCGCTGGCCTTCGCGCACCGGGGCGGTGAGCTCGGGCACCCGGAGAACTCGCTCGCCGCGTTCGAGGCCGCCGTGGCGCTCGGGTACCGGTACCTGGAGACGGACGTGCACGCCACCGCGGACGGCGTGCTGGTGGCCTTTCACGACTCCCGGCTGGACCGGGTGACCGACCGCGGCGGCGCGGTGGCCGAGCTGCCGTGGGAGGAAGTCCGGCGGGCCCGGATCGGGGGCACCGAGCCGGTGCCGCTGCTGGAGGACCTGCTCGGCGCGTTCCCCGAAGTCCGTTTCAACGTGGACGTGAAGGCGGCGCCGGCCGTCGGTCCGCTGGTCGAGGCGATCCGCCGGACCGACGCCTGGGACCGGGTGTGCGTCGGTGGCTTCTCCGACAGCCGCCTCGCCGCCGTCCGCGCCGCCGCCGGGCCCCGGCTGGCCACCTCGCTCGGACCGCGCGAGGTGGCCCGGCTGCGGCTGCGCTCACTGGCCGGGCCGCTGCTGGCCGGGGGCGGGGCGCCGTTCGCCGGGGTGTGCGCCCAGGTGCCGGAGCGGCACCGGGGAGTGCGGGTGGTCGACCGGGCCTTCGTCCGGGCCGCGCACCGGCTCGGACTGCAGGTCCACGTGTGGACTGTGGACGATCCCACACGGATCAGGGCTCTCCTCGACCTGGGTGTGGATGGCATCATGGCGGATCGCATCGACGTCCTGCGGGACGTCCTCGGCGAGCGCGGCTGCTGGACGGACGGCAGCACCGGCTCCAGCACGGTGAAATAGGAGCCCCATGAGCACCACGGACCACTTGCCGGACGACGTCTCGTCGCCGCCGGCGGCCGCCGGCGACGGCCGGGACCTGCGCCGGATGCAGTTCGGCTGGTACATCAACGACTGGGCCAACGCCGCCTTCTCGGCCACCGTCCTGACGGTGTTCCTCGGGCCGTACCTGACCGAGGTGGCGAAGAACGCCGCCGACGCGTCCGGCGACGTGCACCCGCTGGGCCTGACGATCCGTGCCGGATCGTTCTTCCCGTACACGGTCTCCTTCTCGGTGCTGATCTCGGTCGCGGTGATGCTGCTGACCGGCACGGTCGCCGACCGCACCGGGCGGCACAAGGAGCTGATGTGCGGCTTCGCCTACGTCGGCGCGCTCGCCACCATGGGGATGTTCCTCCTGCACGGCGACCGCTACCTGCTCGGCGGCGCGCTGCTGGTGGTCGCCAACATCGCCTACGCGGTGTCCGTGGCGCTCTCCTACGCCTACCTCCCGGGCCTGGCCGCCCCCGACGAGCGCGACGCGGTCTCCTCCAAGGGCTGGGCCTACGGCTACGCGGGCGGCGGACTGCTGCTGATCGCCAACCTGGCGCTGTTCCAGGGCCACGACGCGCTCGGCCTGTCCTCCGGCACCGCCGTGCGGATCTGCCTGGCCTCGGCGGGCCTGTGGTGGGCGCTGTTCACCGTCGTCCCGATGCTGCGGCTGCCCTCCCGGGCCGGCGTGGTCCGCGAGCGCGGTGCGGCCGCGCCCGACCAGCCCGCCGCCGGCAGCCTGCGCGAACTCGGCCGGACCCTCAAGGGCATGCGCAAGCACCCGCTGACGCTGCTCTACCTGGCCGCCTTCCTCTGCTACAACGACGGCATCCAGACCGTCGTCTCGCAGGCCTCGCTGTACGGCAGCGAGGAACTGGGCATGGAGCAGACCTCGCTGGTCATCGCCGTCCTGATGGTCCAGATCGTGGCGATCGGCGGCGCGCTGCTGCTCGGCCGGATCGCCCGGCGCTACGGCGCCAAGAAGACCATCCTCGGCTCGCTGGTCGGCTGGGTGGTCACCCTGGCCCTCGGCTACTTCATGCCCGCCCACCAGCCCGCCTGGTTCTACGCCCTGGCCTGCATGATCGGCCTGGTGCTCGGAGGTAGCCAGGCGCTCTCCCGCTCGCTGTTCTCCCACCTCATCCCGGCGGGCCGGGAGGCCGAGTACTTCAGCGTCTACAAGGTCAGCGACCGCGGCACCAGCTGGATGGGACCGCTGGTCTTCGGCCTCGCCTACCAGATCACCGGCAGCTACCGTTCGGCGATCATCTCGCTGCTGATCTTCTTCGTGATCGGCTTCGCCGTGCTGGTGAAGGTCCCGGTGCGCCGCGCCATCGAGGCGGTCGGCAACCCGGTGCCCGAGCGGCTCTGACCCCCACTGCCGGCGGCCGGGCGATGGCAGAGCCCGGCCGCCGGGGATGGGTTCAGGGGATGGGATCAGAGGCCGGCGATCAGCCGGCCGATGCCGTCGAGGAACTCCTCCAGGGTGCCGGCGACGAGCTCGAAGTCGCCGTCGAAGGAGGCCGTGGTCGACTTCCAGACCCGTCCGGTGTGTCCGGTCGCGAACAGGTGGCCCCCGCCGTCACTGCCGAAGACCAGCCCCAGCCGCTCGCCCTCGATGGCGGGGGTGCCGTGCTCGCGGATGTGCCCCGTGACCGCCCCCGGTGAGTGGATGAAGTAGCCGTTGTCGACGTCGGGCAGGGACGCCTGGTCGATCACCCCGTACAGCGTGGCCAGATCGGGGGGAACCGGCAGCAGTTCGCCGAGTGCGTCCGCCGCCCGTCGGCTGTCGTCCGTCGCGGGGGCCAACGCGTTCTCGCCGGGCGGGAATCCGTACCTCGCCTCGAAGGACCGGGTGAACCCGGTGAGGGCCGCGCCCGTCCGCTCGCACCAGGTCCGGAGCCACTCCGGATCGAGCTGCGGACCGGGCAGCGGCGTGGGGTTGTCGAGGTCGATGGTGATGGACCGGCGCCGCCCGCGTCCGGCGCGGGCGGCGCCCGGTGCCGCCCCTGCCGCCCGCTCCTCCTGCTCGGCCCGGAGCGCCGCCAGCTCCCGGGCGCCCATGGCGCGCAGCCGCGCCTTGCCCTCTTCGTCGGTCTCCTCGTCGCCCGGGTAGAGGACGATGTACTGGCCCCCGTCCTCGTCCTGCCAGCTGTAGCTCTGGTACTGCGTCGTCGGCTCGTCCACCGCAGGAACCTCCGCTCCGTGTCATCGGGGTGACCTACCGTAGGCGATGGGCGCCGGTAAGGGAAAAAGTTTCACCCTCCCGGGTAGACCCGAAGCGGCGGGTAGTCGCCGGAGTGGAGTGCGGGGCGGGCGGTGTTGGCCGGGGTGGAGATCGGCCGGGGGCCGACGGGGCGTCATGCTGAACCGGCCCGTCCGACCTACCGATCGAGGAGACCGCGTTGAGCAGCGCTGCCGCGAACCGTTGGAGCATCGGCGCGCCGGAGCCCGGCGACTATCCGGCCTGGCGTGAACTCTTCCGCGGGTACTGCGAGTTCTACCGGGTGCCGATGCCGGACGCGAAGGCCGAGCTGGTGTGGTCCTGGCTCAACGATCCGGCGCACGAGCTGGAGGGGCTGCTGGCCCGGGACGGCGACGGGAGGCCGGTCGGGCTCGCGCACTTCCGGCCGTTCTCCCGGCCGTTGCACGGCGCGGTCGGCGGGTTCCTGGACGACCTGTTCGTCGCGCCCGAGGTGCGGGGCGGCGGCGCGGTGGACCAACTGCTGGCCCGGTTGCGGGAGATCGCCGCCGAGCGCGGCTGGACCACGGTGCGGTGGATCACGGCGGACGACAACCACCGGGCGCGCAGCAAGTACGACCAGGTCGCGACCCGGACGATGTTCGTCACCTACGACATGGCCCCGGAGAGCACGGCCCGCTGAGCCGACCGAGGCGGGTGACCGGTTCGCGTGACCAGGTCGCCGGACATTCCTTCGGACTTTCTGTTATCGGCCCTCCGCCGTGGGGTCTCCCAGGTGTCGGCACCCGACCAGCCGACCTGGACAGAAAGCAGTGGCCACGTGAGCAGCGACGACAGGACGACCATCAGCCCGGTGAGCGGCGGCGGGAACGGCGGTCAGGGCCGCCCGGGTGGCCGGGCCGCCCGGCGGGCCGCCGAGCGGCACCAGGGCCGCGGCCGCCGGGGGCGCAGGCGTGGCGGGTTCGTGCCGGTGACGGCGGTGGTCGCCGCCGTGGCCGGGACGGGTCTGCTCGCCGCGCTGGCCGGAGCCGGGTACGCGGCGTACGACGGCAAGCAGACGGACCGTGACCTCGCCGGGCAGGCGGCCGCGGCCGACTCGCTGGTCGCCGCCGAGCTCGGGACGCACGAGGGCATACAGGTGCCGGGCGCCGGGGGAACGAATCCCTCGGGCGCAGCGCTGCCGTCGGGCAGCCCGACGGCGTCCGGCCCGGCGGCCACCCCGAGCGCCACCGCCGGCGCGACCGCCTCGGCCTCCCCGACGGCCCTGCCCACCGCGACGGCCACCGCGACCGCCCAGTCCACCGCCACCGCCAAGGCGAGCCCGCCGGCCACCCGTGCGGGCACCGGCGGCGGCAGCGGTGCCAACGGTGCCGCGGTCGCCGCCCAGCGCGCCGCCGCGGCTCCGGCCGCCGCCCCGGCCGGCGGCGGTGCGAACGCCTCGTACGCGCAGCAGGTCGTCGACCTGGTCAACGTGGAGCGCGCCAAGGCCGGTTGCGGCCCGGTCAGCGCCGAGCCCCGGCTGGCGAGCGCGGCCCAGTCGCACAGCGACGACATGGCCGACCGCAACTACTTCGACCACGCCAGCCCCGAGGGCTACCACGCCGACCATCGGATCGAGGCCACCGGCTACCGCTGGAACAGCTGGGGCGAGAACATCGCCCGCGGCCAGAAGGACCCGGCGGCGGTGATGGACGCCTGGATGAACAGCCCGGGCCACCGCGCCAACATCCTGAACTGCGACTTCAAGCAGCTCGGGGTGGGCGTGCGGACCGGCGCGAACGGCCCGTGGTGGACCCAGGTGTTCGCCGCCCCGGCCTGATCGGTTCCCAGCCCCGGCCCTCGCCCCGGCCCTCACGAGCAGTCCGATTTTCCGATTCCGCGCACATTGTTGTTATCTGATCATTCCCCACGGGTCTCCGAGGAGGCAGCGGCGGACGGAAACACGGCAAGACGGAGTGCGGACCATGAACGCTGATGTGCAGAACAGGACCGGGACGACCCTGGTACGCGCGGCGCAGGCAGGTGACCGGCAGGCCCAGGAGGCCCTGGTCGCCGCCTGGCTGCCGCTCGTCTACAACGTGGCCGGCCGCGCCCTCGGCGGCCACGCCGACGTGGACGACGTCGCCCAGGAGACCATGATCCGCGCCCTGGACGGCCTGGACGGGCTGCGCGAGCCGGAGTCCTTCCGGTCCTGGCTGGTCGCCATCACCATGAACCAGGTCCGCCGCCGCCATGCCGCCGGCCAGCAGCAGCCCACCGTCGGCGGCTTGGATGAGACCTGGGAAGTCCCCGACCCCCGGGCCGACTTCACCGACTTGACCATCCTGCGGCTCGGCCTGTCCGGCCAGCGGCGCGAAGTGGCCGAGGCCACCCGCTGGCTGGACCCGGACGACCGCGAACTGCTCGCCCTGTGGTGGCTGGAGGCGAGCGGCGAACTCACCCGCGCCGAACTCGCCGAGTCCCTGGACCTGACCCCGCAGCACGCCGCCGTCCGCGTCCAGCGGATGAAGAAGCAGCTGGAAGCCGGCCGGGTCGTGGTCCGCGCCCTCGGCGCCTACCCGCGCTGCCCCGAACTCGCCGAGGTCACCGCCGGGTTCGACGGCACCCCGAACTCGGTCTGGCGCAAGCGTATCGCCCGGCACATCCGCGGCTGCGCCGACTGCGACGGCCTCGGCCGCGACCTCTTCCCCGCTGAAGGCCTGCTGGCCGGCCTCGCCCTGGTGCCGATCCCGTCGGCCTCGCACGCCCTGCTGCACCTCCAGCACACGGCGGCCACCGCCGCGACGGCCGCGCACTCGGCCACCGCGGCCGGGGCGGGTGCGGGCGCGGCGGGTTCGGGAGCGGGCACAGCGGGCGCGGGCGGAGCGGGTGCCTCGGGCGCCGGTGCGGCCACCGGCTCCGGCGCGCACGGCGGTTGGGCCGGCACCGTCGCCCGCAAGGCCGTCCTGGCGAGCGGCGCGGCCGCGGCGGTGGCCGTCACCACCCTCGCCCTGGTCTGGCCGAGCCACAGCGAGCCGCCGAGCGCGGCGGCTCCCGAACCCAGCACCCCGGCGGCCGCGATGGACACCCCTGCGGTCCTGCTCACGACCCCGTCGGCGACTCCCACTCCCACTCCCACTCCGACCCCGACGCCGACCGAAACCCCGACGCCCACGCCGACGCCGACCGCCACCCGGCCGACCACCGCCGCGCCCTCGCCCAACCCGGAACGGCAGCTGGTGGACCTGGTCAACGCCGAACGCGCCAAGGCGGGTTGCGCCCCGCTGCGGATCGACCCCCGGCTGCACAGCGCCGCCCAGAAGCACGCCGACGACATGGCCGCCCGCGGCTTCTTCGACCACGTCAACCCCGACGGCGTCCGCGCGGACGCCCGGATCACCGCGGCCGGCTACCGCTGGTCCCAGTGGGGCGAGAACCTCGACCGGGGCCCGACCACGCCCGCGAGTGTCTTCGCCCGCTGGATGGACGGCGGCATCCACCAGTCCAACATGCTCGACTGCGCCTTCAAGGACATCGGCGTCGGCGTCGCCACCAGCCCCGCGGGCACCCTGTGGACCCAGGACCTCGGCGCCCCGATGTCCTGACGAGCCCCGCCCGTTCCGACCGCCGAGGCCCGTGCGCCTCGGCGGAATGCGGCATGTCCGTTTCCGGCCAAGTTCTTGATGTGGCCATGCCGCGTCTATTGGATCGTTCCAATGCTGGCTAAGGTCATGACAACACCGGCTGCAGCGGCCTGGGCGGCTGGCTCCTGGTCCGCAGCTGATCCCGACGGCGGCTCGGGGAGGGGAACCGCTCGACGGCTGCACCCATCCCCTCCCCGAGTCCCGACCCCGGCCCCGTCGGCGGCCGGACCGGCCGACCTACGCGGGCGTGACCGGGGTGAGGCCGTTCGCCGCGCCCGTGACGAACCCGGTGGGCTGGCCGATCACGCCACCCGCGTCCCCGACCCGCCCGGGCACCGAGTCCGGCGCGCCGGTCAGCGCACCGGGCAGCCCCTCCTGGCCGCCGATCGCACTGGCGTGCGCACTCGGTGCGGTGAGGGAGGCCACGAAACCGACCGCGATCGAGGCGACGGCGAGCATGCTGCGCTTCTTCATGACCGGTCCAACGACGCTACGCCGCAAGGGTTACGGGTGGTTCCGGATCCCTCCGGCTCAGTGGGCCAGCGTCCCGGCGTCGCCCATCACCACCACCGGGTCCAAAGCCGGATCCAGCGCGAGCAGCAGCTCCCGCATCCGGTCCGTGCTCATGCTCACGCAGCCGTGGGTCGGCCCGCCGTGGTCGACGTGCAGCCAGATCCCGCCGCCGTACCGGCCGCCGCGCGGGCGGCGCGGGTCGAGCGGGGTCGAGCCGGGGACGCGGTTGTAGTCGATGGCGACCACGTAGTCGAAAGACCCGGCCAGCGGCTCGCCCGCGAAGCCGGTGCCCGAGACGGTGAAGTCGTCGGAGCGGCGGTACGGCAGCCGGCTGCCCGGGTCGGGCAGGCGGCCGCCCGCGTCGCTGAGGGTGAACACCCCGATCGGGGAGCGCAGGTCGTTCTCGCGGTGGTCGGCGGTCCAGCCGCGCAGGGCGTTGCGGGTCGGCCAGCTCGGCCCGGCGAGCCAGCCGTCGCCGTCGTTGCGGTAGAGGACGGCGTGGCCGGTCGAGGCGTCGGGCCCGTCCCCGGTGACCACCAGTACCTGCCGCGTACCGGCCGGGACGGCGCTGCGCCACCGTGGCCCGACGCCCGGCAGTTGGCGCGGCAGTTCGGGCGGAGCGGGCCGTGCGGCGGTGACGGCGAGCGGCTGGCCGGAAGGGGCGGCCGGACCGGTGACGGCCGGCCCGGCGGCGGGCGCGGACGGCCCGGAACCCTCGGGTGCGCAGCCCACCAGGAGCAGCAGCGTCAGCCCCATGAGGGCATGGCGGGGTAGGGACATGGCGTTTCCGTTTCGTCTTCGTCGATGAATGGTTCAGGGGACGGGCAGGAGCTCAGCGGCCCGCCATCCGGAGCGAGTCGAGCACCTGCTGCACCTGCCGCAGCGTCTGGTCCGACGGCTCCCGCGCACAGGCCGTCAGTTCGACCGTCATGGTCTTCTCGAGGACGATGCTCCGGTGACCGACCAGCTCCCGGTTGCCGCCGTAGCCGGAGCAGTCCTTGTCGACCACGATGTCCGTCATGCTCGTGGTCTCCCCGTCGGTCTGCCCGGCCGCGTCCGGCAGGTCGATCAGCCGCAGGGTGAGCAGGACCCGGTCCGTGGTCAGCGGCGCGATCGGCACGCAGGGGCCGACCGAGGCGGGGCAGGGGGCCTTCGCGTTGAACTGCCGGTTGGCCAGGTAGCCGATGGTCCTGCGCGGATCGCTGGAGACGGGCTGGAAGTACCAGCCCGGCGGCCGGGTCGCGGTGAGGCCGTCGGCTCCGGGGAAGTGGACCAGCTCGACCGGCTCCGCGGGCGTGCCGGACGGCGTTCCGGTGGTCGGGGCCGAGGCCGTCGGTTGCCCCGCCGGCCCCCGCTCCGGGCCCGGAGCGGTCGCCGGTGCGGCGGCCAGCGCGGCGGCGACCAGTCCGCCGGCGAGGCCGAGCCCGAGCCCGGCGGCTCGCCGTCGTCGCCGGTTCCGGTCGGCCCGGGCGAGCACCCGTTCCAGCCGGTCCTGCGGCGCGGCCAGCGCCGGGACGGCCCGGCGCAGCAGGACGCGCAGCTCCTCCTCCTCGGCGCCGCCGGCCCCCTCGGGGCGTTCAGCCCTGCTCACGGCTTCCTCCGTCCAGCAGCAGCTCCCGGTCCGGGAGCCGTCCGCGCAGGGCGGCGAGCGCGCGGTGCGTCTGGCTCTTGACCGTGCCGGTGCTGCAGCGCAGCACCTCGGCGGTCTCCTCCACGCTGAGGTCCTCGAAGAAGCGCAGCACCACGACGGCCCGCTGGCGCGGCGCCAGCGCCCGGACCGCCTCGGCGACCACGTGGGTGAGCACCACGTCGTCGTAGGGGTCGGGCCGGGCCGGCACCGGCTCCGGCAGTTCGCCGTGCGGCAGTTCTCCGGTCCAGCGCCGCCGCCACCAGGAGAGGTGGCAGTTCACCAGCGCCTTGCGCAGGTAGGCCTCGGGCCGTTCGTGGGCGATCCGATCCCAGCGGGGCCAGACCCTGGCGAGCGCGGTCTGCAGCAGGTCCTCGGCCTGGTGCGGGTCCCCGGTCAGCAGCCAGGCCGTGCGCAGCAGCTTGGGGGCGCAGGCGGCGACGAACTCCGCGAAGTCCGGTGTCGCGTCCCTCATCGTGCCGCTGCCCCCGCCATGGTGTCCGCACCGTTCCCGTCAGCCGTGGCGGCCGGACGGGCCGCGTTGTCGTGGGTGTCGTTCTCACGGCTGCTGAACGCGATGGGCGGCGCGGTGGGTTGCCTGTCCGGGCGGGGGAAATTCACCCCACCTCGCGCCGGGCCCGCCGGAGGCGTTGGACGGCCCGCGTGCCGGCCGGGGCTGGGCCGGGCGGCAGGCGGGCCGTGGGGACCACCATGGCCCGCCGGAGCCGGGACGGCCAGGGGCGCACGGGGGCGCCCGGGGTCGCAGCGCGGCGCGACCGGGCGGGCGAATCGCGGCAGAGCCTCCGAAAGGCGATCAGGGGCCGCGAAACGCCTCAGATCGTCCCCGATCCCTCCGCCGCGCCGGGAACGGCCGCCCGCGCGCCGGCGGCCGGGGCGTCGGACACCGGCGCCACGGTCCAGTCCGGGTGCCCCGGCATCGGTGGGGTGCGCCGTCCGTACAGCCAGTCGTCCAGGAAGCCGCTGAGGTCCTGCCCCGAGACCTCGGAGGCGGTGCGCACGTAGTCCCGGGTGGTCGCGGTGCCGTAGCGGTGCTCGCGCAGGAAGGTGCGCTCGATCCGGTCGAAGGTCGCTGCCCCGACCTTCTCCCGCAGCGCGAACAGCACCAGCGCCCCGCCGGTGTACCGCTGGCTGTCGAAGAGGTTGTCGGCGGTGGGGGAGGCGACCGGCCCGGCGTCGTGCCGCCACTGGTCGCCGAGGCCGTACAGCATGCGCATCCGGTCGACCAGGGTGGTGTGGCCCCAGGCATCGGGCCAGCCGCGCTCGTAGCGGTAGAGGAGGCCGTAGTAGTCGGCGTGGCCCTCGTTGAGCCAGAGGTCGGCCCAGGTGGCGGGGGAGACGCTGTCGCCGAACCAGGAGTGCACCAGCTCGTGCATCATGTGCGAGCCGATCGCCGGCTCGGCCTGGCGCAGGAAGCCGGGCTTGTAGAGGGTGAGGGTCTGGGTCTCCAGCCCGGTGAAGGCGAAGGCCGCCGGGTCGTCGGTGTTGGCCGGCAGGATGCCGTAGGACTCGAACGGGAACGACCCCAAGTGCTGTTCGGCCCACCGGAGTTGGTCGGCGGTGAGGTCGAGCGCGGGGGCCAGCTCGGCGACCCGGGCGGTCGGGACGACGTCGCGCAGCGGCAGTCCGTGCGGGCCGGGGCGCTCGCGGACGGCGTAGTCGCCGACCGACACCTGGACGAGTTCGGTGGCCATCGGCTCGCGCGAGACGTACCGCCGGGTGGTGCGACCGTCGTCGAGCCGTTCGGTCTGCGCCAACTCCCCGTTGGCGATGCCGAGGAGCGCGTCCGGCGCGGTCACCGCGATGGTGAAGCGGGCCTTGTCGCTCGGGTGGTCGTTGCAGGGGAAGACGGTGTGCGCGCTGGCCGGTTGGCCGGCCACCGCGAAGCCGTCGGGGGTCGGCACCCAGCCGGTGTGGGGGAGCGCGGCGCGCGGGTCGGCGGAGTACTCGACGGTCAGCCGCGCGGTGCCGCCGTGGTGCAGCGGCCGCGCCGGGGTGACGGTCAGCTTCTCGTCGTGGGCGGTGAACCGGGCCGGGCGCCCGTCGACCCGGACGGTGCGCACGTTCAGCCCGAGCGAGTCCAGCGACAGGCTGGGGAGCGTACGGGAGAGCCGGGCGGTGATCACCGCGGTGGCGTCCACGGTCCGGGTGTCGGCCCGGTACTCGAAGGACAGGTCGTAGGCGAGCGCGCGGTACCCGGTGTTGCCGAGCGTGGGGAAGACCGGATCGCCCAGCCCGTCCACGGCGGTGGCCGACGGGACGCTCGCGGACAGCAGCGCCGCACTGAGCACCAGCGACAGGGCGAGGCCGACACGGGACCTGAGCAGGGCGATCACCACACTTCGGAGACGGAGGGCCGGGGTCGGTGCGGCGGTGCGCGCGACGCTCCGGGCACGGATGCTAGTGGACCGTCAGACCCGACCGGGCGGGTTCGATCCGAACCGTGCCGACAGACGCACATCCCCCGGACGGACCACGCTGCTGGCGGCGCCCGCGAGCCGGGGCTAACGTTCGAAGTGCTTCGCCCCCTGACGGACGGAGCCACGGCCGTCGGAGAACCTGGCCAGGTCCGGCGGCCGTACTCATGCGCTCTGACGGCACCCCGGACGCACCCCGTAGGACACGCCGTAGGCTGGCGCCCGAGACGACGCCCGCGAACCGGATGCCAGGAGCCGCCGTGACCAGCCCCGCTTCACCCGTTCTGGTGATCGGCGAGTGCGTCGCCGACATCGTGCGCACCGACGGCGCCCCCGACCGGGTGCACCCCGGCGGCAGCCCGGCCAACCTCGCGTACGGCCTGGCCCGGCTGGGCCGCCCGGCCGTGCTGCTCACCGAACTGGGGCCGGACGCCAACGGGCGGCTGATCCGCGCGCACCTGGAGTCGGCCGGGGTGGAGGTCCGGGCCGCCGAGGTGGCTCGGACGCCCTCGGCGGTGGTGCGGCTGGACGGGCAGGGTCGGGCGCAGTACGCCTTCGACATCGGTTGGACCCTCCCGCCGACCGAGCCGGCCGCCGCCCCCGCCGCGATCCACCTCGGCTCGATCGGCGCGGTCACCGAACCGGGCGCGGCGGCGGTGCTGGCCCTGGTGGAGCGCTGGCGCGGCCGGGCGCAGGTCAGCTACGACCCGAACGTGCGCCCGGCACTGATGGGCGAGCGGGCGGAGGCCGTCCGCCGGGTCGAGCGCTGCGTGGCGCTCAGCGACCTGGTCAAGGCGAGCGACGAGGACCTCGCCTGGCTCTACCCGGGCGAACCCGCCGAGGCGGTGGCCGAGCGCTGGCTCACCCTCGGCCCCGCCGTGGTCGCCGTGACCCTCGGCGCGGACGGCGCCTTCGCGCTGACCGCCGAGGGCGGCCGCGAGCATGCGGCGGCCGTCCCGGTGCCGGTCGCGGACACCGTCGGCGCCGGTGACTCCTTCATGGCCGCCTTCCTGCACGCCCGTGCCTGCGGCGCCGACCTCACCGACTGCCTCACCCAGGCCGTCACCGCCGCCGCCGTGACCGTCTCCCGGCCCGGCGCCAACCCGCCCTCGGCCGCCGAGTTGGCGCACGCCCTGGCCCGCTATGCGGACGCCGAGGTGGTGTAGACCGCGATCAGGGCCTGCGGCCGGCTGGGTTCGGCGTGGAGCGCCACGTCCAGGGAGTCCTCGGTCCGGCCGGCCGTGAGCGAGATCCGTTCGATGAAGTGCCCGACGTAGGGATCCAGCGCCCGGCCCGCGGCCGCGCAGCGCCGGGCGAAGTCGGTGTCCACCGGCTCAACTCCCTCACCGATCGGCATCGGTGAGGTCCTTGCCGTACCAGATCTCGGCGTAGGGCCCGGGGTCGCCGTAGGCCGGTATCTCCCGGTAGCCGTGGCGCAGGTACAGCGCGCGGGCCTCGACCAGGTCGAGGCGGGTGTCGAGGACGATCCGCTCGGCGCCCATTGTGCGTGCGGCCTCGTCGACGGCGGCGAGCAGCCGGGCGCCGCCGCCGGTGCCGCGCAGGCCGGGGCGGACGAAGACGCGGGTGAGCTCGACCGTCGTGGCGTCGTGGCGCCGCAGGCCGGCGCAGGACTGGGCGGCGCCGTCATAGCGGCCGAGTAGGAAGAGGCCGGTGGGGGCTGCCAGGTCGCGGCTGGGCGAGTCGGCGAGGCCGGCCGCCAGCTGCTCCGGGGTGCCCTCCCGGCCCAGGTGGAGGCGGTAGTAGCGGTTGGCCACCTCGTAGTAGTACTCGCGCAGCAGCGCCTCGGCCTCTGGGGAGGTCACGTCGGCCGTGGTGATGGTCCAGAGGCCGGAGGGGCTGGGCGCGGTGTCGGTCATGCGCGCATGATCCGCTCCCGCAGGCGGTGACCGCAAAGGGTTTTTCGTGCCGGTTCCGGAGGATTCGGCAAAGGAACGGCAAGGCGATCGGCGTGCCGTTGCCCCGGGTGGGTGATGGGGGGATTGGCGGGGCTGCACGGCGGGGGAGCAGTGCAGCCATGAACGGACCATCAGTTTGTCGCATTAGTGCAGGCCTGAGGGGAAGTCAGAAGCGGAGCGGCGCACGGACCGGCGTGCTCGCCGCCGTCTGCCTCGCCGCCGTGGTCGCCGGCTGCGCCGGACCCGCCGCCCAGCCGGAGCCCGACCCCTCCGCCGAAGCCCCCGCGGTGGGAGCCGCCGTCGGAGCCGCCGCCGAGGAAGCCGCCGCCGAGGGAGCCGTTACGGGGGCGGCCGCCGAAGACCCGGCAGCGTCCGAGGCCGACGACCGCGGCGCGGCCCGCCCGCCCGCCGTGCCGCCGGTGCTCCCCGGGCTGGCCCGGCAGGAGGAGGAGAGCAGCCGCGAGGCGGTCGCCCGCCAGGCGGACGCGGCCCGCGCCGCCCTGGAGGCCGCGCAGCACTGGGGCCTGGACCGCCCACCGCTGAAGGCCCCGTCCCGCCCGGCGACCAGGACCGTGCTCACCCCGGTGCAGGGCGTCAAACTGAAGGACGGCCGCCCGCCCGTGGTGTTCCGGGTGCCGACGGAGGACAAGGTGGTCTTCCTGACCGTCGACGACGGCGACGAGAAGGACCCGGAGTTCTCCCGGATGGCCCGGGAACTGGGCATCCCGTTCAGCGCCTTCCTCTCCGACTACCTCGTCCGCGACAACTACGGCTACTTCCGGGACCTGCACAAGCAGGGCGTGGAGATCAATAACCACACGATCAACCACCGCGACCTCAAGGTCCTCGACTACGAGACCCAGCGCCAGGAGATCTGCGACCAGCAGGACCAGCTGGAGAAGCAGATCGGCGTCCGCCCCCGGCTGTTCCGGCCCCCGTACGGCGAGTACAACGACGACACCCTGCGCGCGGCCGCCTCCTGCGGGGTGCAGGCGGTGCCGCTGTGGAACGAGGAGGCCTTCCCGGACCACATGGAGTGGCGCTACGACGACCGCAAGCTCCACCCGGGCGACATCATCCTCACCCACTTCCGCGGCGTCTCCGACTGGAAGGCCACCATGCCGGACCTGCTGCGCAAGGTGGTCAACGAGGTCACCGCGGCCGGCTTCTCGCTGGGCCGCCTGGACGACTACCTCTGACGACCACCCGCGAGGACGGCCTCAGCCGAGCGAGAGCGCGTCGAGGTACACCCAGGCGCCCTCGTACCGGACGAACCGGCTGTGTTCGGTGAGCACGCCCTCCTCGCCGCCCTCGGTCCAGTGCGCCCGGAAGGCGACGGTGCCCTCGGCGTGGAAGGCGCCGCCCTCGCTGGTGGAGACCACCTCCAGCCGGGTCCAGCGCAGCGCCGGGTCGAAGTCGACCTCGGCGGGCCGGGTGTCCGGGTGCCAGGTGCGCAGCAGGTAGGCCTCGTCCTGGGCGGCGAAGGCGCTGAACCGGGAGCGCATCAGCGACTCGGCGGTGGTGGCCTTGGCCTGGCCTCGGTGCAGCCGGCCGCAGCAGTCGCCGTAGGCGGCGGGCAGGCCGCACGGGCACGGGGAGGACGGCAGGAGCCGGGGAGCGGCGGGGCGGGGCGCGGAACGACGTCGGGACATGCCGTCCATTCTCCCCCACGGTCGGCGGCCGCACGCGGCCCGTCCCCGCCCGAGCGGGAGGGACGGGCCCGAAGCGTCCTACCGGGGGCGCTTGAAGGAGTAGTTGAACTCGGCGTTGCCGAAGTGGCCCATCATCCGCAGCCAGAACGGCATCATCATCTCGGTCGCCCGGGCGCCGGTGATGTCGCCGAGGTCGACGATCCACCCGGCCGGCCAACCGAACTCGCCCAGCAGTGCGACGGTCTCGGCCTTGGCGCCGGCGTCGTTCCCGGCGATGAACAGGTTGTGCTCGCCGGCCAGCTTGCCCGGCTCGACCATCAGCGCGCAGTTCAGCGTGTTGAGCGCCTTCACCACCCTGGCCTCGGGGAACTCGCGCTGGATCTGCTCGCCGACGCTGTCGGTGTTCACCGGGGCGAGGGTGACGCCGCCGTCGGGGCCGAAGACCAGCGGGTTGGAGACGTCGATCAGCAGCTTCCCGGCGAGGTGCTCGGCCCCGGCCGCGCGCAGCGCCTCCAGCGAGACCGTCCCACCGGTGGCGTTCAGCACCACCTCGCCGAAGGCCGCCGCCTCGGCGAAGGTCCCGGTGCTCCCGCCGGGGCCGGCCTGCCGGGTCCAGGCCAGCCCCTTCTCGTTGTCCTTGGTGCGGGAGCCCAGCATCACCTGGTGGCCGAGGGAGACCAGCTTCGTTCCCAGGGTCTGCCCGACCACGCCGGTGCCGATGATTCCGATGCGCACTTCTTCCCCGTCGTCTCGAAGTCGTCCGTCCCTCGTGGGGCGGTCGCGACGACGATAGTTGACGCACTGCCACGAGGGGCGGAACCCGTGTTCAGCGGGCGCTCCCCGCGCTCGTGATCGCGATCATCTCCACCGCCAGGGCTGCCACCGGTGCGAGCGAGACCGCCACCCGGGCCCTGCGGAACAGCCAGGCCGCTGGCCATTGGAGCACCGTCGCGATCTGTGCCGCGATCAGGGCGGAGGAGGCGGCGGCCAGGTAGGGCACGGCGGGGCACGGGTCCGTGGACGTGCAGGGATCCGTGGTCATCTCGGCGAGTCCCCGGAACACGATCGCCGGGGGCAGGAGCATCAGGGTGACCGCTGTCGAGATCAACGGGGCTCGCCACCAGCGGTCGTGGACGGGCCGGTTGGGGGCGGCTGCGGTGTGGGCGGACTCGCTCATGCCGTCCATCGTCCGGCCCCGGCCACGACCACCGGCAGGGGCGGGATACTCAGGTCGACCGGGTACGGCTACTCAGCCACGCGGTTCACCGAACCAGCGGCGCAGCGCCCGGTCCAGCCCCTCCGGGTCGGCGTCCCCGGGGGCGCAGGCCCAGGCGACGTACCCGTCCGGGCGCAGCAGCAGCGCGTCGGCCGGTGGTTGCGAACAGTCGGCGGTCACCAGGTCGACCCGGTCCTTCCAGGCCGCCGCCCGGTCGGCGAGGCCGAGCCCGCCGCCGCTCAGGTCGAGTAGCAACGGCCGCCCGCCGCGGGCGAGTTCGGCGAGGCGGACGCCGCCGTCCGCCCGCTCGCCTCCGGGCCCTCCTGACCCGGTGCCGACGGTCGGCGCTCCGTCGCTCCTTCGTCGCTCCCTCGCTTCTCCCTTTCGGCACCGGCGGGCCCTTCGGGGGGTGCCGAGGGTGAGCTCCGGGGTGAAGCCCCCGGCCAGCGGGTGCGGGCAGTCGGTGTCGTAGTGGACGTCGCTGCCCGCCATCAGCGCGGCTATCCGGGCGAGGTTGTCGTCGTGGGAGAGCAGTTCGCCGACCAGGGCGCGCAGTGCGGTGACCGCCGGGCCGGGGGACATCAGGGCCGTCTGCGCCTGGGAATGCATGAACACCCGCTCGCCGACCGGGCGGCGTTCGTGCTGGTAGCTGTCCAGCAGACCGGGCGGGGCCCAGCCCTGGAGGTCGGCGGCCAGCTTCCAGCCGAGGTTGGCGGCGTCCTGCAGACCGAGGTTGAGGCCGGGACCGCCGGTCGCCGCGTGCACGTGGGCGGCGTCGCCGACCAGCAGGACCCGGCCGTCGCGGTAACGCTCGGCGAGCCGGGTGTTGTGGCCGACGGTGCGCCGCGGGGTGAACGGGCCGGCGGTACGGGCGGGCGCGAGTTCGAGGTCGGCGCCGGTGACCCGGCGGATGCTGGCGCGCAGCTCGTCCAGGGTGAGCGGGGCCTCCTGGTCCACCGGCGGGCCGCCCCACTCCTGGGTGGCGATCATGACGGCGTCCGGGTTGAAGGGGGAGATGACGAACACGCCGTGCTCGGTGCGGGTGTGGGTGTACGGGCGGAACGGGGTCGGGCAACCGGGCAGCAGGACCTCGCCGCCGTCGGTCATGCGGAGACCTTCGGGCGGCAGCACGTGGGCGACGCGGGAGACCGGGTCGGGCGAGGTGACGCCGGGGAAGTCGATCCCGGCCAGCTTGCGGACGGTGCTGCGGCCGCCGTCCGCGCCGATCAGGTAGCGGGCCCGCAACTGCCCGGCGCCGTCGGGGCCGTGGAGGTCGACGCTGACCCCGGTCGCGTCCTGGGCGAAGCCGGTGACCTCGTGGTCGCGGTGCACGGTGACGCCCAGGGCGAGGGCGCGCTCCTCCAGCACCTCCTCGACCCGGTGCTGCGGGACGGGCACGGCGTGCAGCGGGTTCGGGTCGAGCCGGTGCAGGTCCAGCGGGAAGGCGCCGAACACGAAGCGCGGTACGGGCTGTGGCGCGCCCGGGACCCCGCTGAGCGGCTGGTGGAGACCGCGGTGGTCGAGCAGGCGGAGCACCTGCCCGACCAGCCCGTTGGCCTTCTGCTCGCCGGAGCGCGCGGGCAGCCGGTCCAGCACCACCGGTTGGACTCCGGCCAGCGCCAGTTCGCAGGCCAGGAACAGCCCGACCGGGCCGGCGCCGACGATGATGACGTCGTTGGTCATCTCAGATCCCCCTCTGTTCGGTTGACCGGGACGGTTCGGGCAGCCCGGCCGCCAGCTGCCGCAGTGCCTCGGCGAGCACCGGCAGGAACGGCACCGCCGGTTCGGCGGTCAGGTACTGCTCGTAGGCGACCTGCATCGCGGAGAGCGCGGCCGAGGCGACCAGCTTCGGGTAGAGGTCCCGGGCGGCGTCGGTTCCGGTCCGGGCGGCGATCGCCGCCACGAGCCCGGTCCGCGTCTCCGCGCCGCCACGGCTCAACTCGGCCTGCAGGGCCGGCTCGCTGAGCAGCAGTCGGACGGCGGCGGTCCACTCCGGGGCCGGCTCCTCGGTCGCGTCCTCGAAGGGCACGACGAAGGAGTTGGTCAGCGCCTCCCACAGCGGTTCCTCCGCGGGGCGGGCCCGTAGGGCCTCGGCGGTCCGCAGGATCCGGTTGCGGTGCCGGAAGACGATCGCCTCGGCCTTGCTGGAGAAGTAGTTGTTGTAGGTGCGCGGGGACACTCCGGCCGCGGCCGCGATGTCCTCCACCCGGACGTTCTCCAGCCCCCGTTCCACCGCCAGGCACAGTGCCGCCCAGCTCAGTGCCTCCCGCGTCGCGGCCTTCTTCCGTTCCCGCAGACCGGGCTGCCCGTTCGTCATGGCACTACTCTCCCCAGAAAGTGCGTGTCACGCAATAGTGCGCATGGCGCAAGTTTTTCCGGCCTTCCGGGACCGTGGCGAGCCGCCCGCGACCTGCGGTTCGTCGCTGGTAGTAGTTGCCTGATTGCGGAGCGATCCCGGATGGGAGCCCATCCCCGCAGGAATTCCGGACGACTCGACAGGACTTGAGGAGCGGTCATGGGTGGCAGACAGCGTCCACCGCGAGCGCGGGCGCCGCGCCAGGGCGGGCCGGCCGGTGGCGGCCGGGTGAACTCCGGAGTGGGGATCGCCCGGATCGAGGGCTTCCTGGCCTGGGAGGCCGAGGTCGCGGCGGCCGAACGGGACGCCCGGGCCTTCGCCGCGCAGTTCCCCTGGCTGCCGGACGCGGAGCGGGAGAGCCTCGAACAGGCCTACGCCGCCGACCGGTTGCGCTACGCCGAGGAGGTCGTGGAGCGCGCCGTCCAGCGCTGCCGCCGACTGGCCGCCCGCTACCGTGCCGAGTGCCGCCGGATCTGCGCCCGCTGGGCGGCACTCTGTCTGTCCGTCACCGTCGCGGCGGCGCTGTTCGCCGTCGTCCCGGCGGCCCTGCGGCTCTGAGCGCCCCGGCACGACGAGGGCCCGCTGCGCCGGCAACGGCACAGCGGGCCCTCGTCGTACGGGGGATCAGTGGTGGCCGTGGCCGCTGGTGATCTCCTCGTGCTCCTCGACGGTGGGCTTGGCGATCTGGCTGCCCTCGCCGTAGAAGCCGCGGGACAGCTTGGCCCGGGTGCGGGTCCACAGGCCGGCCCGGCGGACCACGCCGTTCTCGTCCACCTCGGGCTCCAGCACGACCGGCTCGGGCTGCTCGTGCGCGGTGAGGGTGTACAGCCGGCCCTGCGGCAGCGGCGCGTGCACCTCGATGTACTCGCCGTGCTGCAGCCGGTTGATGACGCCGGTCTCCCGGCCGTGCAGCACCTTCTCCTTGTCGCGGCGCTGCAGGCCCAGGCACCAGCGCTTGGTGATCACGAAGAGGACCACCGGCAGGGCGAAGAAGCCGGCCCGCACCGCGTAGGTGATCACGTTGATGGACAGGCGGAAGTGGGTCGCCAGCAGGTCGTTGCCGCCGCCGGCCAGCAGGAGCAGGTAGAGGCCCATCCAGGCCACGCCGAAGGCGGTGCGGACCGGGTGGTTGCGCGGACGGTCGGCAATGTGGTGCTCGCCGCGGTCCCCGGTGACCCAGGCCTCCAGGAACGGCCAGCACCAGATGACCAGCAGCAGGGTCGGGAAGACCAGCAGCGGGATGAACACCCCAAGGTTCAGGGTGTGGCCGCCCCAGACGCTGATCTCCCAGCCGGGCATCACCCGGATCAGGCCCTCGGAGAAGCCCATGTACCAGTCGGGCTGGGCGTCCGTGGACACCTGGTCGGGCCGGTACGGGCCGTACGCCCAGATCGGGTTGATCGTGGCGATCGCCGACATGACCGCGATCACGCCGAAGACCAGGAAGAAGAAGCCGCCCGCCTTGGCCATGTAGACCGGCATCAGCGGCATGCCGACCACGTTCTCGTTGGTGCGGCCGGGCCCGGCGAACTGGGTGTGCTTGTGGTAGAAGACCAGGATCAGGTGCGCCGCGAGCAGGCCCACCATGATGCCCGGGATCAGCAGGACGTGGACGGTGAACAGCCGGGGGATGATGATGAAGCCGGGGAACTGCCCGCCGAAGATGAAGAACTGCAGGTAGCTGCCGACGATGGGGACGGCCAGGATCGCGCCCTCCATGAAGCGGATGCCGGTGCCGGAGAGCAGGTCGTCGGGCAGCGAGTAGCCCATGAAGCCGTCGAACATGCCGAGGATCAGCAGCAGGGCACCGAAGACCCAGTTGATCTCGCGGGGCTTGCGGAAGGCCCCGGTGAAGAAGACGCGCAGCATGTGGGTCAGCATCGAGGCGATGAAGACGACGGCGGACCAGTGGTGGATCTGGCGCATCAGCAGGCCGCCGCGGATGTCGAAGCTGATGTCGACGGTGGAGGCGTAGGCCAGCGACATCTGGACGCCCTTGAGCGGCACGTACTTCCCGTCGTAGACGACCTCGGCCATGCTCGGCTGGAAGAACATGGTCAGCCAGACGCCGGTCAGGATGATGATGACGAAGGTGTAGAGCGCGATCTCGCCCAGCATGAAGGACCAGTGGTCCGGGAAGATCTTGCGCAGGTTGGACTTGGCGAGGGAGTAGATGCCGAGCCGGCCGTCGGTCCAGTCGGCGAGGGCTTCGGCCTTGTTGGCCGGCTTGGTGCGCGTGCTGCTGGTCACCCGTCCCGGCTGCGACTGCAGTTCGGTGCTCACGACGGGCTCCCCGGCGTTCCCGGCGTGCCGTGGTGGAGGCCCGCCGGCGGGAACGCCGGCCGACGAAGTGTTGTGATCATGGGACCTCTCGATACGGGCCCGCCGGGCGGACCGGCGCGCGGACCTGGGCGGTTCGCTGGACCCGTTGCTCAGGGTGATGGAGCGCTTACTCTGTCATGCTGTCGGCAGGGGGCCGACTGTGCACGTCCATCGGGCCGTCCGGCCGCGCGTGTCGGGCCGGACGGGGGTTCCTGACGCCCGATCGGTCGGCCCCGGTCGGCGCAACGGGGGCGATGCTGCGCTCGGGTGCAGCTGGAGCGTGTCGGTGCGTGCCGCGTCCGGGCGTCGTGCGGGGGTGGGCCTACGCTGCGCCAATGGTGGATCACCGTGAACTCTTCGAGGACGTCACCGAGGCCCTGGCCCGCGCCGGGTTCGACACCACGCCGGGTGCCTCGCCCCTGTCGATCGGCCGACACCCCGAGGGGGTGGTGGTCGGCTGGTCCCCGGACCTGGAAGCGGACGGGCCGCCGTCCGGCCTGGCGCGGGCGGCGGTGGTCGGGGCGGCCGCGCTCGTCCTGCGGGAACGGGGCCTTCTGGTCACCGAGACGGGGGAGGGGGGCCTACTGGTGCGCTGGGCCGAACCGGTGACGGTCCCTCCGGAGTCGGAGCCCGAGGCGGCGCCCGAGCAGTGGTGGGGGTGACGAAGATCCCTCCCGGTGGCGGTGGCGCGCCGAGTTGACCGGCGCATGGGTGTTCCCATACCGAACCCTTACCTGAATGCGGGGTGCAGTTGACCGCAGCGGCTCTAAGGTTTGCCTAAGCTAAGCGAAGCGCCCTGGACCTTCCGTCCGGGGCGTTCGCCATGCCCGTTCCGCCGTCAGCGGCGGTGCGCTCGAGGACAGGTACAACCCGGGGCGGCCCGGGGGAGGAGCCCGCTGCATGTGGGATGAGGCGTTTCCCAGCTTTCTGATCGGGCTGCGCGAAGGGCTCGAAGCCGGCCTGATCGTGTCGATCCTGGTCGCCACGCTGGTCCGGGCCGGCCAGAAGGGCAGATCGCCCCAGGTCTGGACGGGCGTCGCGGCGGCCATGGCGCTCAGCCTCAGCTTCGGCGCGGTGCTCACCTTCACCGCCGCCAACCTCTCCGGCCACGCCCAGGAGGCGTTCGGCGGGGTGCTGAGCCTGATCGCGGTCGGCTTCGTCACCGCGATGGTGTTCTGGATGCGCCGCTCCGCGCGCACCCTCTCCGCCGACCTGAAGGAGAAGGTCCAGGCCTCGCTGACGATGGGCGCGGGCGCGCTGGTGTTCACCAGCTTCCTCGCGGTCGCCCGCGAGGGACTCGAGACCTCGCTCTTCCTGTGGACCAACGCCCGCACCGCCGGGGAGTCCACCGGCCCGCTGATCGGTGCCGCCGTCGGCCTGCTGCTCTCGGTGGGCCTGTGCTGGGGCCTGTACCGGCGGGCCCTGAAGATGAACCTCACCAGGTTCTTCACCATCACCGGCGCCGGCCTGATCCTGGTCGCCGCGGGCGTGCTCGGTTACGGCCTGCGCGACCTCCAGGAGTCCGGGCTGGTCGGCGGCGGCAGCACGTACGCCTTCGACCTGAGCGGGCACCTGGACGCCTCCTCCTGGTACGCCACGCTGGTCCAGGGCACCCTCAACCTGACCGTCACCATGACGGTCCTCCAGGTCGTCGGCTACATCGCCTACCTGAGCATCGTGATGACCCTCTTCATCGAGGGTGTGCGCGGCAGCAAAGCGGCTCCGGCGGCGGCTCCTGCTGAGTCGGGGTCCGACGCGGAGCAGGTCGAGCAGCCGGTGCGCACCGGCCGGCCGCGCTGGGTGCTGCCGACCGCGGCGATCGCCGTCCCGGTCGTGGTGGCCGGCGCCGTGATCGCGGTCAGCGACGGCAAGCAGGACAGCTCCGCCACCGTCTCGGTCTCCGAGAAGGAGTGCGGCAAGGGCTTCGGCAGCCCCCAGCCCGGCCAGCAGGTGTTCCAGATGCACAACACCGGCGACAAGGTCTCCGAGGTGTACCTGGTCAACCCGGGCAGCGGCGCCGTCTACGGGGAGATCGAGGGCCTCGCCCCCGGCACCACCCGCGCGCTCACCGCCACCATCGGCAACGGCGACTACGCCTGGCGCTGCGTGCCCACCGGCGGAACGTCCGTCACCTCCGCCCCCGTGCACGTCACCGGCGGCGCCGAGGTCAAGGCCGTCAAGCCGGTCTCCGAGGACGACCTCAAGGCCCCGCTGGACAGCTACAAGGACTACGTCAACAAGGGCCTCGCGACCCTGATGACGCAGACCCAGAAGATCCAGGCCGACGTGCGGGCGGGCGACCTCGCCACCGCCAAGGCCGACTGGCTCACCGCCCACCTGCAGTACGCCTCGCTCGGCGCCGCCTACGGCACCTTCGCCGACCTCGACAAGAAGATCGACGGCCGCCCCGACGGCTACGCGGACAAGGCCCAGGACCCGGGCTTCACCGGCTTCCTGCGGCTGGAGTACGGCCTCTGGCACGGCCAGTCCGCCGCCGATCTGACGCCCGTCGCCGACGAGCTCGCCCAGAACGTCGCCAAGCTGGTGCACGACTTCCCCGGCCAGGACTTCGACCCGGGCGACCTGCCGCTGCGCGCCCACGAGATCCTGGAGAACACCCTCCAGTTCGAGCTGACCGGCGACACCGACATGGGCAGCGGCACCAACCTGGCCACCACCCAGGCCAACCTGGCCGGTACCCAGGAGCTGCTGACCCTGCTGCAGCCGCTGCTCGACGAGCGCGACCCGCAGGTGCTGATCAAGGTCAACGCCGGGATGAAGCGGGTCGGGGACCTGGTCGCCGCCGCCCACACCGCCGACGGCTGGACCCCGCTCGACAAGCTGCCCGCCGACGCCCGGCGCCAGCTGAACGGCGCCACCGGCCAGCTGCTCGAAGACCTCTCGCCCATCCCCGCCCTGCTCGAGATCCGGAAGGCCGCCTGATGACCGACCACACCGCAGCCGCCGGCTCCTGCCCGTTCCCGCACGCCGTTGCCGCCCCCATCTCCGTCTCCGCCGCCTCCGCTGCTGCCGCTGCCGAGCCGGTCGTCGAGCAGGGCGGCTGCCCGGCCGGTCCGGCCCGGCGCAGCTTCGTCCGGGCCGCGCTCGGCGCGGGCGCCGGGGCCGCCGTCCTGGCCGGCGGGGCGTTCAGCCTCGGGGCCGAGCCGGCCGCCGCCGGGGACACCCACCAGAGCAGGACCGGGGCCGTCCCGTTCCACGGCGCCCACCAGGCCGGCATCACCACCCCGGCCCCCGGCTACGCGGCCTTCGTCTCGTGCCAGGTGATCGCCCAGGACCGCAAGGGCCTGGAGGACCTGTTCCGGACCCTGACCGAGCGGATCCGCTTCCTCACCGCCGGCGGCACCCCGCCCGACCTCGGCGTCGGCGCCCCGCCGTCCGACAGCGGCATCCTCGGCCCCGTCGTGCCCACCGACAACCTCACCGTCACCGTCGGCGTCGGCGCCTCGCTGTTCGACGACCGCTACGGGCTGGCCAAGGCCAAGCCGGTCAAGCTGACGCCGATGAAGACCTTCCCCAACGACAACCTCCAGCCCGGCGAACTGCACGGCGACCTCTCGCTGCAGATCTGCGCCGACCGGCAGGACACCGTGCTGCACGCGCTGCGCGACATCACCCGGCACACCCGCGGCGGGTTGCAGATCCTCTGGCGGATCGACGGCTTCCAGAACCAGTCCCGCCCGGACGGCGCCCAGCGCAACCTGCTCGGCTTCAAGGACGGCATAGTCAACCCGGACACCACCTCCGCCCGGGAGATGGACCGGCTGATCTGGGTCAACGACGGCATGGGCGAGCCCGCCTGGGCGACCGGCGGCAGCTACCAGGTGATCCGGATCATCCGGATGCTGATCGAGTTCTGGGACCGGGTCAAGCTCAGCGAGCAGGAGAAGATGTTCGGCCGCCGCCGCGACACCGGCGCGCCGCTGGACGGCCACCAGGAGAACGACGCGCCGGACTACGGCAAGGACCCGGACGGCAAGGCGATCCCGCTCAACGCGCACATCCGCCTGGCCAACCCGCGCACCGCCGACACCGACACCTCGCGCATCCTGCGCCGCGGTTTCAACTACGACCGGGGCATCGACAAGGCGGGCGACCTGGACATGGGTCTGGTGTTCTGCTGCTACCAGCAGGACGTGGTGCGGCAGTTCGAGGCCACCCAGACCCGGCTGATCGACGAGCCGCTGGTGGACTACATCTCGCCGACCGGTGGCGGGTACTTCTTCGTCCTGCCGGGCGTGAAGGACGAGGCCGACTGGCTCGGGCGGGGGCTGCTGGCCGCCGTCTGAGGGTGACACCGCGAACGGGCCCGGTGCTGCTGCGCACCGGGCCCGTTCGTGTCGGCTGTCTTCCGGCCGGTTCAGGATTTCCGGCCGGTTCAGGTTTTCCGGCCGGTTCAGCTGCCGAGGGTGAAGCCGATCACCGCGCCGCCGCCCTCCCGGTTGGCGGCGAAGGCGGTGCCGCCGTGCGAGCGGGCCACCTCGGCCACGATGGCCAGGCCCAGACCCGAACCGGGCAGGCTGCGGGCGGCGGTGGCCCGGTAGAAGCGGTCGAAGACCCGGTCGAGGTCGGCCTCGTCGATGCCCGGGCCCCGGTCGCGGACCTCGACCCGTGAGCCGCGCGCCACCACCTCGATCGGGGACGTCCCGGCCGGGTCGAACTTGGCCGCGTTGTCCAGCAGGTTGCTCACCGCGCGGGCCAGCGCGTCCGGGTGGGCGAGAACGACGGTGTCGTCCGCGTGCACGGTGATCTCCCGGTCGCTGTGCCGGCGGGCCCGGGCGGCGGCCGCGTGCACCACCTCCGCCAGCACCACCTCGACCGGGTCCTCGTCCGCCTTGCGGTCCGCCGCGAGCGCCACCAGCTCCTCCACCAGCTGGGTCAGCCCCCGGGCCTCCTCCTCCAGGTCGGCGAGCAGCGCGGTGCGTTCGGCGGGCGGCAGCCGGTCGATGCTGGGCAGCACCGAGAGGTTGGTGCGCAGGCTGGTCAGCGGGGTGCGCAGTTCGTGCCCGGCGTCCTGGACGAGCCGGCGCTGGTTCTCCTTGGCGGTGGCGAGGCGGCCCAGCATCCGGTCGAAGGCGCGGCCGAGCCGGCCCACCTCGTCCGTTCCGGCGGCGGGCACCGGGACGTCCAACCGGCCGCTGGAGGCGACCAGTTCGGCGGCGTCGGTGAGCCTGACCAGCCGGCCGGTGATCCGCCCGGCGACCAGCCGGCCGGCCCCGCCCGCCACCAGCACGACAGCGGCCACCACGGCCACCATCTGGATGCGCAGCCGCGCCAGCAACTGCTCGAAGTCGTCGAGTCGCTGCACGACCTGGACCGCGCCGCGGCCGCCGCCGAGCGAGACCACGCCCACCCGCCAGGTGGCGCCGGGGAGGTGGCGCACGTCGGTCACCGTCCGTCCGGCAGCGTCGGTACGGGCGAGCTCGCGGTCGTCCGGGGTGATCGGCAGGTCGACGTGGGCGGTGCCCGGCAGGACGGCCCCGTTGGGGTCGAGCGCCTGCGCGGTGACCCGGATCGGGTGCAGCAACTGCTCGCTCAGCCCGCTCGGGCCGTTGAAGTCCCCCGGGAACAGCTTCTCGCGGTCGACCTGGCCGCTCACCGCGTGGACGGCGGAGTTGAAGTCGTCCGCCTCGTCGTCCCGGATCAGGGCGGCCGCGGCGCGGTAGCCGAGCGTGCCGATCAGGACCGCGACCAGCGCCGCCATCGCGGCGAAGGCGAGCGAGAGGGTGGTGCGCAGGCCGGGGCGGGGCAGCCGGGCGCGGTCGCCCGCGCGGACGGTCACGGCTCGCGCAGCGTGTAGCCGACGCCGCGGACGGTGTGGATCAGCGGGGCGAGGCCGGGACGGTCGAGCTTGCGCCGCAGGTAGCCGATGAACACCGCGAGGTTCTTCGAGCCGGGACCGAAGTCGTAGCCCCAGATCCGCTCGTACAGGGTGGTCTGGTCGAGGACGGCGCCGGCGTTGCGGGTGAGCAGCTCCAGCAGGTCGAACTCGGTGCGGGACAGCTCCAGTTCCCGTCCGCCGCGCCAGGCCCGCCGGGCGGGCGGTTCGACCCGCAGGTCGGCGACGGTCAGCACGTCCTCGGTGCTCTCGGGCGGGGGGTTGCGGCGCAGCAGGGCGCGCAGCCGGGCGAACAGCTCCTCCACGTCGAAGGGCTTGACCAGGTAGTCGTCGGCCCCGGCGTCCAGCCCGGCGATCCGGTCCGGGACCTCGACCCGGGCGGTGAGCATCAGCACCGGGGTCCGGTCGCCGGCGGCGCGCAGCCGGCGGCAGACCTCCAGGCCGTCCGGCGCGGGCATCATCACGTCGAGGACCAGGACGTCCGGGCGCTGCTCGGCGAGGACGGCGAGGGTCTGGGTGCCGTCGGCGGCTATCCGCACCCGGTAGCCCTCCAGCGTCAGGGCGCGGGTGAGCGAGTCGCGGATGGCGCGGTCGTCCTCGGCGATCAGCACGGTGTGGGTCATGGGGGAGATTCTCCCTGGCGTGCTCACGGCAGTGGAGAGCGGGGCGCGGTTCCCGGCCGCCGCGGGTTTCGCGCGCTGCTTCGCAGGCGTACGGTGGCCACACGGTGGCGCGCCGCCGGGCGGGCCGCCGGTACGTGTCGGCACGCCCCGCCGGAGGCCGAGATGGCAGAGCGGATGGCCTTCCTCACCACCCCGCGCGCGGAGCGGGCGCGGCGGGACGCGCGGGAGCGGCTGGGGGACTGGCGGGAGGTGTACCGGCCCGGGGAACTGCTGCCGGTGGTGGGCGGGCAGGCGGCGCGGTGCATGGACTGCGGACTGCCGTTCTGCCACGCGGCCTGCCCGCTGGGGAACCTGGTGCCGGAGTGGAACCGGCTGGCGGCGGACGGGGACTGGCGGGCCGCGGCCGCCAGGCTGCTGGCGACCAACAACTTCCCGGAGTTCACCGGGCGGCTCTGCCCGGCGCCCTGCGAGAGCGCCTGTGTGCTGGCGATCGACGGCGCGGCGGTGACGATCAAGAACGTGGAGCTGGCGATCGCCGACCGGGCCTGGGAGGAGGGCTGGGACGCGCCGCTGCCACCCTCCCCGCTGGGCGGGGGAAGGCGGGTGGCGGTGATCGGCTCGGGCCCCGCCGGGCTGGCCGCCGCCCAGCAGCTGACCCGGGCCGGGCACGCGACCACGGTCTACGAGCGGGCCGACCGGGCGGGCGGGCTGCTGCGCTACGGGATCCCGCCGTTCCGGCTGGAGAAGCACCGGCTGGACCGGCGGCTCGACCAACTGCGGGCCGAGGGAACGGAGTTCCGTACCGGGGTGTGGGCGGGGCGGGACGTCACGGGCGAGCGGTTGCGGACCGACTACGACGCGGTGGTGGTCGCGGTGGGGGCCACCGCCCACCGGGAACCGGCCGTACCCGGGGGCGGACTGGCCGGGGTGCATCCGGCGATGGAGTACCTGACCTGGGCGAACCGGGTGGACGAGGGGGACCGCGCGACCTCGCCGCTGTCCGCCGAGGGGCGACGGGTGGTGATCGTCGGCGGCGGGGACACCGCGGCCGACTGCCTGGGTACGGCGCTGCGCCAGGGCGCGGCCTCGGTCACCCAGCTGGACATCAACCCCTGCCCGCCGCAGCGCCGGGCGCCGGGGCAGCCCTGGCCGGTCCACCCCAAGGTGTACCGGGAGACCACCTCGCACGAGGAGTCGGGGGCGGTGGCGGACGGGGCGGTGGCGGGCGGGGCGGATCGGTCGCAGGCCGGGCTGGGGTCGTCGGTGGCCGGACCGGGCTCCGCGGTGGCGGGTGGTGGCCGGGTGTTCGAGGCGGTGACGGTCGGGTTCGAGCCGGGGCCGGACGGGCGGCTGGCGGCCGTCCGCTTCGCCGAGGCCGCGCCCGGCGACCGTAGCGCCCGGGCGGGCACCGAGCGGGTGCTCCCGGCGCAGCTGGCGCTGCTCGCGCTGGGCTTCACCGGGCCGGAGCCGGACCAGCCGCTGTTCGCCCAACTCGGCCTGGGCCTCGGGCCGGAGGGCACGCTGGAGCGGGACGACGGCTTCGGCACCGCCGTCGACGGGGTGTTCGTCGCCGGGGACGCCGGGCGGGGCCAGTCGCTGATCGTCTGGGCGATCGCCGAGGGCCGGGCGGTGGCCGCGGCGGTGGACGCCTACCTTCGCGGACGGACCGAACTCCCGGCGCCGGTACGGGCGTCGGCGCGGGCGCTCACGCTGTGAAGGCGTGGGCGTCCGCGCCGGACGGTCCGGGGCTCGCGATCAGCCGGGGTTGGTGATCGGCTTGGGCTCGCGATCGGTCGAGGTCGGTGATCGGTGGGGGCTCGCGATCAGCCGAGGTTGGTGATCAGCCGAGGCCGAGGACCGAGAGCGCGGTGGTCCAGTCGTTGACGATGGCCTGCTGGGCGGGCACCAGGCCGACCTGGTGGTTGCAGACGGCGCGGTAGAGCTTGTACTCCACGGTGTCCTTGTCGGTGGAGGACAGGCCGCTCGCGCCGGTGGCGTAACGCGGCTGGGGCCAGAGGTTGTTCGGGTCGGTGGGGTTGCCGCCGAGCGACAGCGGGATGAAGTGGTCCTCCTCGTAGTCCGCCGTGCTGGTGTCGTCGTAGCCGTACTGGGCGATCTGCTGGACCTTCAGGCGGTTGGTGTAGGTGCTGGACGGGCGGATCGAGGTGCTGTAGCCCGAGACGCAGATGGTGGAGTCGATGGTGTCCTGGGTGACGTCCGGGTTGGTGGCGCCGGGGGTGCAGGCCGGGTCGGGCAGCGGCAGGTAGGCCTGCGAGCAGGTCGCGTCGAGGGCGGTGCGGGTGTGCGCGGCGGTGGTGGGGGCGGCGTGCGCGGCGCCGGCGGTCGCGAGGGCGGCCGCGGCGAGCACCACGGTGGCGACGGCGGGGGCGATGCGGTGGGCACGAAGCATGTGGGGAGCTCCCTGTCACGGGCCCGGCACGGGACGCCGGGCGGTGTGTGTCCATGCCATCACCGGCGGGTCTATGCGGGTAGACCGGGAATGGTGAATATTTGACAAAACGTCAGTCAACGTGGCCGCGGCAAGATTTCGCTTGACGCGGACCCGGCGGACCCGGCGGACCCGGCGGACCCGGCGGACCCGGCGGACCCGGCGGACCCGGCGGACCCGGCGGACCCGGCGGACCCGGCGGACCCGGCCGACCCGGCGGGCCGGGCGTCAGGGCGTTGAGGTCAGCGAGGGAGTCGTCGGGCGAGGACGTCGGCGGCCTTGTCGGTGTCGCCCGGGACGAGGGTGCCGTCCTCGGAGGTGAACACCACGGTGGTGCCGCGGGCGTCGGGGTGCGGGTCGTACGAGGCGCCGGCGGTCTGCGAGCCGTCGAACGGCCACGCTGACCCGCTCGGTGCGGCCGGTCCACACCGCCGGGCCGCGTCGACGGTGGCGCCTGGTGGCGTCGCGGGCTGGTGACGTCGAACTGCCAGGCGCCGGCTCGTGGGTGAGCCGATCGTCGGGTGGGGCGGGTGGTCAACGGTGGTTCGTGTAGAACGGTGGATCCACGTCACGGGGCGGACGTGCGGGCGGGTGTCCCGTCGGATCGGCCGGAGCGGAACCTTGCTAGCATCCCGCGACAACATGCCTGATGAGAGGTCGTGCGGGATGGATTCGGGCGGGCGGACGGAGCCGTTGGAGCTCCGCTTCACACCCACGGCCGGGGACTTCCGGGCGGCCTTCGCGGCCCGTGCCCGGGGGACGGTGGCGGGGCGCGGTGCCCGGAGGTGGACGAATCTGCTCGCCGGGTGTGCCACGTTCACCGGGGCAGGTGGGGCGCTGACCGCGGCGGCCAACGGCGTGGCCCGGCCGCCGGCCGTGCTGATGTTCTTCTTCGCGCTGCTGGTGCTGGCGTGGCCCTGGCTACGGGCGTGGCAGGCGCGGCGGCTCGCGGCGGACAAGGGTGAGTTCCGGGTCCTGGTGGACGAGGCGGGGGTGACCGTCACCAATGCGGTGTCCAGTACCGTGCTCGACTGGCGGGAGCTGCCGTACTACCTGGAGACGCCCGAGCAGTTCGTGCTGCTCGGCGGGAACGAGCAGACGCACACGTTGACCGTGCTGCCCAAGCGCGGCACGGACGAGCCGGGTCGGCTCGGTGAGCTGATCGCCTGGCGCTCCTCGGCGCTTCCGCAGGGCTGAGCGGCGGTCACCGGGCGGTCACGGGGTGGGTTCCGGGGTCGCCTCCGCGGCCGTTCCCGGCTGCTGCGCGCGCTGGTCGTAGCGCCAGAGCGCTGGGAGGGCGGCGGCCAGGACGGCGCTGCCGCCCAGGCAGAGCAGACCGCCGGTGCGCAGCGCGGCCCGGATGCCCTGGCGGGCGGCGAGGCCGCCGGCCCGCAGGTCGCCGAGGGCCGGTCCGGCGGAGCCGATCAGCAGCTCCAGGCCGGCGGCGCGGCCGCGGAGTTCGTCCGGAATGGACTGGTTCCAGATGGCGCTGCGGAAGGTGTCGCCGATCCAGTGGGCGCCGCCGGCGATGCCCAGGCAGAGCAGCACCGCCCACAGGCCCGGGGCGAAGGCGGCCGCGGTGGTGGCCGCGCCGACCAGGGCGGCGGAGAGCAGCACCAGCCGCCCGTGCCGGTGCACCCGCTCCGTCCAGCCGCCGGTGGCGGCCGCGATCAGGCTGCCGGCGGCGGACGCCGAGTAGAGCAGGCCGAGGGCCCAGGACGCCGCCAACTCCTCGGCCAGGAACGGGAACAGCGCGGTGGGCAGGGCGAAGGCGGTGGCGGCGAGGTCGGCCAGGTAGGTGCCCAGTAGGTCGGGCCGCCGCGCCGCGTACCGGGCGCCCTCGGCGAACTCGCGCAGCGGCGGTGCTGCGGCGTCCCGCTCCGAGGGGACGGGCCGGACCCGGGCGAGCAGGGCGATCGACAGCAGGAAGGTGCCGAGGTCGACCAGGTACGCGGCCGGGACGCCGGCGGTCGCGATCAGCAGTCCGGCGGCGGCGGGCGCGGCGACGCCGCCGATGCTCCAGCGCAGGGAGAGCAGCGCTCCGGCCGCGACCAGCTGATCCGGCGGCACCAGGCGCGGGACCATCGCCTCGAGCGAGGGCTGCTGGAGGCCCTGGACCGCCGCGGCCAGGCCGGCGGCGAGGTAGAGCGGCCAGACGGCGGGGGTGCCGAGCAGGGCGTTGGCCAGCAGCAGGGCGCTGAGCACGGTGAGCGCCAGCTCGGTGGCCAGGGCGACGGCACGGCGGTCGGCGCGGTCGGCGAGCACGCCGCCGTAGAGGCCGAACAGGACGGTGGGCACGAGTTCGACCGCGCCGACGGCGCCCACGGCGAGCGGCGAGCCGGTGAGGTCGGCGATCTGCAGCGGGATCGCCGTCATGGTGAAGATCGAGCCGAGCAGGGTGACCGTGCCGGAGGCCCAGGTGAGCCGGAAGTCCCGGGAGGAGCGCCAGGGCGCGGTGTCGGGCAGCAGGCGGGAGCGGGAGCGGGGGCGGTCCGTGCCAGAGGTCATGAGGGTCCTTGATCGACGGTTCCTTATCACTGATAAAGTACAGGTCGGAACTTAGCGGCGATAAGGTGGGCCCCGCAAGCGGATTATCGGGAGGCCGATCGGATGGCGCTGCAACGCGACGAGGTGGTGCGCACCGCGCTGCGCGTGCTCAACGAGGAGGGCATCGACGGGCTCAGCACCCGGCGGCTCGCCCGGGAGCTCGGCGTGCAGTCACCGGCGCTCTACTGGCACTTCAAGAACAAGCGGGAACTGCTCGACCTGATGGCCGAGGCGATGCTCGCCGACGCCCTCCCGTCCGACCGCGAGCCCGACCCGGAGCACTGGCCCGAGTGGATCGCCGCCGACGCCCGCGCCAAGCGCAACGCCCTGCTCGCCTACCGCGACGGTGCCCGGGTGCACGCCGGCACCCTGCCCACCGAAGACGAACTCCCGGCCGTCGAAGCCCAGTTGAGCGCACTGTGCCGGGCCGGACTGCGTCCGCGCACCGCGCTGCGGCTGCTGCTGACCGTCGACCGGTACATCATGGGCTGGGTCACCGAGGAGCAGGCCTGGCGACAGGACGCCGCGGAGCGCACCCGTCCACCGTTCCCGGACGAGGCCCTGCGCGACCTGCCGCTGCTGAGCGAGGCGGCCGACGTGCTGCGGATGACCGACCACGACGCCGACTTCGACTACGGGCTGCGGGTGCTGATCGAGGGCTTCCGGGCGGAGATCGCGCGGGAGGCGGGCGAGCGCCCGGCCCGAAGCTCGGTTTGAACGGGGATGGGCTAGCGTGAGCGCCATGGTCACCCTTGATCCCCGCAGCACGGCCCTGGTCCTGATCGACCTGATGGACCGGATCGTCGCCAACCAGCTCGCGCCGCACACCGGTCCGGAGGTCGTGACGGCCTCGCTGAAGCTCGCCGAGGCCTTCCGCGCCGCCGGCGCCCCCGTCATCGCGGTGCGGGTCGAGCGGCCGGGCGTCGCCGAGCAGCCGCCCGGCAGCGAGCTGGTGGCGGAGGTCGAGGCGGTGGCCGACGAGGTCGTGGTGAAGCGCACCATCGGCGCCTTCCAGGGCACCGGTCTGCACGAACTGCTCCAAGGCCGGGGCGTGGAGACGCTGGTGTTCACCGGGATCGCCACCAATCTGGGCGTGGAGTCGAGCGCCCGTGCGGCCGCCGATCGCGGCTACCGGCTGGTGTTCGTCGAGGACGCGATGACCGGGCTGACCGAGGCGGAGCACCGGGCGTCGGTGGAACTGGACTTCCCGCGGCTGGGGGACGTCGCGGCGGCGGCGCAGCTGCGGTTGGGCTAGCGGCTCGGCCCGTCCGCCTCCCGGTTCAGTTCCTCGGCAGTTCCAGGGCGTCGCGCAGCCGTCCGGCCGAGGCGCTGAGGAGTCGGGCGGCGGTGGGCGCGTCCACGTTCGCGAGCAGGACCAGGATGGCGTCCTTCGTCCGGCCGTCGGTGGCGGTGAGGGCGCGGCGGACCGCGTCCTCGTCGGCGCCGGTGGCCTCGGCGACGATCCGGCGGGCGCGGTCGCGGAGCTTGGTGTTGGTGGCTCGCAGATCGACCATCAGATTTCCGTACGTCCGGCCGAGACGGACCATCACGGCCGTGGACAGCAGGTTGAGCACCAGCTTCTGCGCGGTGCCCGCCTTCAGCCGGGTGGAGCCGGCCAGCACCTCCGGGCCGACCTCCACCTCGATCCCCAGTTCGGCCGCCGCCACCAGGGCCGAACCCCGGTTGCACGCCAGCCCGACCGTCAGCGCCCCGGCCGCCCGCGCGGCGCGGACGGCGGCCAGCGGGTACGGGGTGCGGCCGGAGGCGGAGACGCCCACCAGGGTGTCGGCCGGGGTGAGGCCGAGCGCGGCGACGTCCGCCTCGGCGAGGTCGGTGCGGTCCTCGGCGCCCTCGACGGCCTCCGTCACGGCCGTCCGGCCGCCCGCGACCAGGCCGACCACCAGGGCTGGATCGGTGCCGAAGGTCGGCGGGCACTCGGCGGCGTCCAGCACCCCGAGCCGTCCGGCCGTGCCCGCTCCGGCGTAGACCAGCCGCCCGCCGCGCGCCATCCGGGCGGCCACGGCGTCGACCACGGCGGCGATCCGCGCCAACTCGCCGGCGACGGCAGCGGGGACGGTGCGGTCCTCGGCGTTCATCAGGCGGAGCAGGTCGACGGTGGGCAGCCGGTCGATCCCGGCCCAGTCGGCGCGGACCGTCTCGGTGGGGGGTACGGCGTCCTGGGTCATCTCGGCCTCGGGTGGTCCGGGGGTGCCAACGGCTGGTCCCCGTGATCCTAGGGCTGGTCCCCATCCTACGGGCGCTGCCCGTCGTCTTTGAGACGATCCGTCAGGCCATCGTCAGGCCATCCAGAAGAAGACGGCCGTCATCCGGCGCTCCGCCAGGTCGGTGCCGTAGTAGTTCGTGGCGCTGTGGATCAGGTTGGCGTGGTAGAGGAGCAGCTGGTTGTAGCGGTTCGGGACGCGGACGTCCTCGGTGAAGTGGTCGGCGGGGACGTGGCGGGTGCCGAGCGCCTCGACCAGGTTGTTGTGCGGGGCGTTGACCAGGTTGCCGCCGAGGCGGCCGCCGGGGAACTGCTGGCGGTAGAAGCTGGTGCCGGCGTCCTTGGGGGCGCCCGGGCTGAGGTAGAGCACGGCGGCGTAGCGGCAGAGCGCGCGGGAGTCGGTGTGGGGGCGGGACTCCGACTCCCCGGCGCCGACGACCTGGACGCAGTTGTGGTTGAGCGTGCCGCCGCCCGGAGTGCTCTGCACCCAGAGCCGGGAGGCGCCGGTGGCCTTGCGGACCTGGGCCTCGACCCGCGCCAGCTCGTCCGGTTCCAGGCCGGGCATGGTGCGAAGACCGGGCCAGGTCTCGGGGCGGTACGGGTAGCCCTCGGTCCAGTCGCCGCGGGCCAGGACGCGTTCGCGGACCGCGTCCGGGTCGGGCAGGACGTTGTCGAGGACCCAGTAGTCCCGGCCGCGGGTGGGCTTGCGGTAGGGCAGGACCGGCAGGGCGGTGGGCCTGATGGGCTGTGAGGGCATGGGCCGACCATAGGGGCGTCCCGCGTCAACGATCTGCCGTGAACAGGTCAACCTTTCGTCAAGTGCCGCGTAGCGGGGGCAGCTCCGGGCGCTATCGGCGGATGCGGCGGAAGACGGTCGTGAGGATGAGGACGGTGAGCGCCAACAGGATCCCGGCCTCGACGAGTTGGATCGGCACGAGGTGGGCGGAGGGGTGGTACTGGAGCCAGCTTCCGGTGGCCGCGTCGCACCGGTGCGTGCCGATGCAGGCGTAGGAACTGATGTGGCTGCCGTCGGGCATGATGGCTTCGCGGTTGGTCAACCAGGCGTTGGTGGGTTGCGCGGCGTCCGACGGGGCCGCCTCGTCGACAGTGGGGTAGAAGGACGGGCGGGCCCAGCGGATCAGCCCGTGGGTGATCGCGACCAGTGCGCCGGTGAGGAACATCGCCGGCAGGGTCCGGCGGGTCAACTGGCCGACGAGGACGCCCAGGGCCAGCGCGAACAGGGACCAGGCGACCGGCGCCACCCCGAGGGCCGGGTAGGTGAAGGACTGGAACGGCGGATCGAAGGCGACCGGCCCGTGCACGATGTCCGTCCACCACACCCAGCTCATCAGCGCGGCGAGCACCCCGGTGGCGGCCAGAACGGCGAGCCCGGGCACGGCGAGGCGGGCGGCCAGCCAGCGCACGGGGCTGACGGACTGCGCGCGGATCAGGCGGATCGTGCCGCGCTCGTGCTCCTGGGCCAGCAGCGGCGCGCCGATGAACACGCCGATCAGCAGCGGGACCGCGGTGACCGCGGGTTGGAGTACGGAGACGTACCAGAAGTTGGGCCGGTTGATCGGGGCGAGGAGCGTCCAGCACTGGGGGCTGTCCCAGCTCGCGGGGCTGTAGCAGCCCGTCCGGCGCAGCACGCCCACGGTGTGGTGGCAGACGGCGTGGATCCAGATCAGGTCGGCCGCCACCAGGATCAGCAGCGCGGCCAGCGTTCGGAGCAGCGCCCGGTTCTGGCGGAGCGACAGCCAGAGCAGCCCGCGCAGCCGGGGGGTGGCGGAGCGTTCCGGGCTCATCGGCCTGGGGGCGGGCTTCGCCTGGTCGGTCAGGACGTTGGTGCTCATGCCGCCTTCTCGTCGTTGGCCGGGGTGGTGCTCGGGCGGGTGCTGCTCGCTCGGGTGGTGTCCTGCTGGGTGTCGTCCGGTTGGGGATCGGTCGGTCGGGTGGCGTTCGGTCGGGGATCGTCTGGTGTGCGGAGGTAGCAGAGCAACAGTTCGTCCAGGCTGGGCCGTTCGCTCTCCCAGGGGCCGTCCAGCGGATCCCCGGTGCGGACCAGGGTGGTCGCCCGGCGCCCGCCGATCCGCTGTTCGACCACCAGGTCGGCCGGGAGCGGGGCGCCCTCGGCGGGTCCGGTGAGCAGCTGGTGTCCGTCCAGGATGTCGTCCAGGCCGCCGGCCAGCCGGATCCGTCCGCCCTGGACGAGCAGCAGGTGGTCGATGACGCCGTCCAGTTCGGGCAGGATGTGCGAGGACACCACGATGGACGTGCCCCGCTCGGCGGCGGCCGACATCAGGGTGCCCATGAGCTGGTGCCGGGCGAGCGGGTCGAGGTCGGCCATCGGCTCGTCGAGCAGCAGCAGGTCGGGGAGCTTGCCCAGGGCGAGTGCCAGGGAGACCCGGGTGCGCTGGCCGCCGGAGAGCGAGCCGATCCGAGACTTGGGTCGCAACTCGCCCTGGTCGACGATCTGTTGGGCCATCTCCTGGTCCCAGGTCGGATTGAGCTCGCGGCCCATCCGCAGCGTCTCGGCGACGGTGAGGCCCGGGTAGAGCGGCTTGTCCTGTGCCACGTAGGCAACCCGGGCGCGCTGGTCCGGTGTGGCCGCCGGTTCGCCGAACACCCGCAACTCTCCCTCGGTGGCATCGAGTTGGCGGGCGGCGAGGGAGAGTAGGGTGCTCTTGCCCGCGCCGTTGGGACCCACCACGCCGCAGATCCGTCCCGCCGGGACGGTGAAGTCGCAGCCGCGCAGCGCCCAGCCGCCCCGGTACTGCCTGCCGAGCCCGGCGGCCTCCAGCGCCGGAGCCATGCTCGTCGGGTCGTCGTTCACCCGGTTCCCCCCACTGTTCTCGGTTCGGTGTCGTCGTCGGTGTCGTCGGTGTCGTCGGTGTTGACCGGAGGACGCCCCCGCTGTCCGTCGGTTCGGTGCCGCCGGGGAGACCCCCGGCGCCCGTCAGTTCGGTGCTGCCGGGGGGACTCCGGTGTCGAAGCGCTGCTCCAATACGGAGGTCATCAGCGCGGCGATGTCTTCGCGTTCCAGCCCGGCCTCCCGGGCCCGGTCCACCCAGCCGACCAGGTCCGCACGCAGCGGCCCGTCGGCCGCCGCCTCCGGCCGGGCGAGCGAGCGCCGGACGAAGGTGCCCAGCCCCGGGCGGGGCTCGACCAGTCCCTCGCGTTCCAGTTCGCGGTACGCCTTCAGCACGGTGTTGGGGTTGATCGCGGTCAGCTCGACCACCTCACGGGCGGTCGGCAGCTTGTCCCCGGGCTGCAGCATCCCGAGCCGCAGCGCCTGCTTGGTCTGCTGCACGATCTGCTGGTACGTGGAGACGCCGCTGCGCCGATCGATGCGGTACTCGATCACACCCGTTGCGGCCTTTCACTAGTTCAACAGTGGAATGGTGACCCACTGCGACGCGCGGGTCAAGCCGGACGGGGGCTGGAGGGGCGGTGGGTTTCCTGGCCAGGGCGCCTGGTCGGAGCTTTGGTGAGAGTGCTTTGGTCGGAGCGCTTGGTCAGGGCGCATGGTCAGGGCGCATGGTCAGGGACGTTTGAGCAGGAGCAGTCCGTCGTGGTCGACCAGCCGCTGGTAGCCGTGGTTCTGGTAGGCCGCCAGCATGCGGGCGGTGGCGGTGGTGGCAAGGCCACCTGCGGGGGCGGCGCGGCGCACGGCATCGACCAGGGTGGCGAAGACGATCGGCATCAGCACCGCGCTGTAGTCGTAACTGGCGCCCCAGTGCTGCAGGTTGGTCGAGAGCAGTCGCCAGGTCATGGTGGGCGCGCAGAGCAGGATGAGTGGTGAGCGCAGGCCGAGGAAGCCGGTGGTGGTGGCGAGTAGGGGCAGCAGCAGCCACTTCAGCGGCGGCCAGCCGAGCCGCAGGGGTAGGGCCCAGAGCGGGGAGTGCCCGCTGCCGCCGTCGAGCTGCTGCCAGTAGTCGAATCCGCCGCTGGGGTTGAACCCGGCAGCACGACGAGCAGGGTGAGCGTGGTCGCGGCCACGCCGACGGCGGCGAGGGCGAGTCCGGGCAGGGGAGTGCGCTGGTCCTGCCGGGCCTGCCAGGCGATCAGCAGTCCGACGGCGGCCACCGTCAGCCCCAGGTACTCCTTGACCAGGAGCAGGGGCAGGGACCAGAGTGCGGCGGCGAGTGGTCGGCGGCGGCCGAGCACGGTGGCGGCGAAGGCGAGCAGTGGTACGGCGAACGCGATCTCGTGGAAGTCGTCGGCCGCGGCCCGGACGATCCCCCAGGAGGCCTCGGTGGCGCAGCCGACGTTCGAGCGGGCGTCAAAGCCGGTCCGGCGGTGCCGACCGGGCCTTTGGCGTGCTCGTTTCGGGCCGTGGGGCGGGCGGTTTCGGGGGTATGGGGCGGGGGCGGGGTGTGGTGCCCGTTCGCGGCTTGTGGGGCACCCGCCGGCTCGGGCGGTGGCTTAGCTCTCGCGGACGGCGTAGGAGCCGAGGGCACCCTCCAATCGGTCGAAGGCCTGGGCGGCGGAGGGGCGTACCGCGGCGGCGATGGCGGCCTGCTCCTCGCCGGCCAGGGTGCGGCGGAAGACTTCGGCGAACACCGCCCGGTCGACGGCGGCGAGCAGGGCGGCGGCGACCCGGCTCTCGAAGTCGACGCCCTGGGAATCGTCCGGAGCGGCGCGCACGGCCTCGGACAGCGCTTCGGCGAGTGCGGTCTCGCTCTGCTCGTGCAGCTCGCGCAGCCGGGCGCCGAGGGCGGGGCTCTCGGCGACGGTGCGGGCGAAGTCCGGGCCGGAGAAGCCGAGTCGCGGATCGTGCCGGTCCAGTCCGGTCAGGCAGTCGCGGCGCAGCGCGGTGAGGGCGGACTCCCCGGGGGCGCGCTCGGCGACGGCGCGCGGGAGTCGGGCGACGAGCTCCTCGTGCAGGTCGAAGAAGAGGTCCTCCTTGCGTGGGAAGTGGTTGGTGACGGTCATCTTGGCGACCCCGGCGGCGGCCGCCACCTCGGCGATCGTCGTCCGGTCGAAGCCGCGCTCGATGAAGAGCCTGGTCGCGGCGTGCGAGATCGCCTCGCGGGTGCGGCGCTTGTTGAGCTCGCGCAGGTTCGGAGTGGTGCCGGTGTCGGTCATGGTGCGAGCCTAGCGCAGTTCGCTGGGTCGAGCACAGAAATTATGCTTGACCTAATCACTGGGTCGGTCCTAAGTTCTTTCCGGGTGGTCGGAACGGCCGCCGGAGGGACGACTCAGGGGAGGGCGCACGACCATGTCGGTCACCACGAAGAGCAGGTCGGGAGCGGCGCGAGCGGCGCGGCCGGAGCCCTTGCCACCGGGCCTGCTGAAGATGGGCGTGGTGCTCGCGCTGGGCCCGATTCTGGCCCTGCTGGACACCACGATCGTCAACGTCGGCATCGACTCCGTCGCCCGCGATCTGCACAGCTCGATGGCGGCGGTGCAGTGGGTGGCCACGGGGTACCTGCTGGCGATTTCGCTGACCATGCCGCTCTCGGGCTGGGCCGCCGGCCGGTTCGGGGCCCGGCGGGCGTGGCTCGGCTCGGTCGTGCTGTTCGTGCTCGGATCCGCACTGTGCGGACTGGCCTGGTCGACGGGCAGTCTGATCGTCTTCCGGGTGCTGCAGGGCATCGGCGGCGGCCTGATCCAGCCGCTCGGGCAGACGATCATGGTGCAGGCGGCCGGGCCGTCCCGGATCGGCCGGGTGATGGGCACCCTGCTGCTCCCGATCAGCCTGGCCCCGGTCCTGGGGCCGATCCTCGGCGGGCTGGTGCTGGAGCACCTGAACTGGCGCTGGATGTTCCTGCTGAACGTGCCGGTGGGGCTCCTGACGGTGCTGTTGGCGGCCCGCTGGCTCCTGGCCGAGGCCCGGTCCGAACTCCCGAGGCCCCGGCTGGACGTGACCGGCCTGGTGCTGCTGTCGCCCGGCCTGACCGCACTGGTCTACGGGCTCTCCACGGTCGGTGAGGGCGGTGCGGCCGGCCCGGTGGCGGTCGGGGCGGGGGCGGTGCTGCTGGCGGCCTATGGGTGGCACGCGCTGCGGGTGGGGCGCCGCGGGGGCCGGGTTCCGCTGATCGACCTGCGGCTGTTCGCCCGGCGGGGCTTCGCGGTGGCGACGGCGAACAGCTTCCTGCAGGGAGCCGTGCTGTACAGCTCGATGTTCCTGGTGCCGCTCTACTACCAGCAGGTGGAGCGCACCGGAGCGGTGGCGGCCGGGCTGCTGCTCGCGCCCCAGGCGCTCGGCACGGCGGTCACCTCGCTGCTGTCCAGCCGAATAGCCGACCGCTTCGCGCCGCGCCCGCTGATCCTGGTCGGCATCGGCTGCTCGCTGCTCGGCACCTTCGCCTTCACCCAGCTGGGTCGCGGTTCCGGCCCGGCCGACTGGCTGGTCGTCGGCTCGCTGGTGCTGCGCGGGGCGGGCATGGGGAGCATCGTGATCCCCGGGATGGCGGCGGTGTACGGGAGCGTCGAGAAGGGCCAGGTGCAGGCGGCCGCCGGTGCGGTCAACGTCCTCAATCGGCTGGGCGGTGCGCTCGGTACGGCGGTGCTGACGCTGATCCTCCGGCAGGCCCAGGCGGGGCACCCGGGCCATCCCGGCGCGGCCTTCGGCGCGACCTTCTGGTGGGTGCTGGCCCTGTCGGCGCTCTCGATCGCACCGGCCCTGCTCTACCCGGGCTCCGCCCGTACCGCGGACTGACCGGCCGCCGGTCCGTGATCATCCATCAGCTCTCCGCCCGGCCGTCCCCCGCCCTGATCCGTTTCGACCTGGAGGTACCCGTGTTCACCAAGCACTCCGGCGGCCTGCGGCTGCTCACCGTCCACGCCCACCCCGACGACGAATCCAGCAAGGGCGCGGCCACCCTCGCCCGGTACGCGGCCGAGGGAGTGGACGTCCTGGTCGCGACCTGTACCGGTGGCGAACGCGGTTCGGTGCTCAACCCGGCGCTGGACCGGCCCGAGGTCCGCGCCGGCCTCGCCCGGATCCGGCGGGAGGAGATGGCCGCCGCGCGTGAAATCCTCGGTGTGCGGCAGCAGTTCCTCGGCTTCGTCGACTCCGGGATGCCGGGCCCGGACGAACCGCTGCCGGAGGGCTGCTTCGCCGCCCAGCCGGTGGAGGTCGCGGCGGCACCGCTGGTCGCGCTGATCCGGGAGTTCCGTCCGCACGTCGTGATCACCTACGACGAGACGGGCGGGTATCCGCACCCGGACCACGTGATGACCCATAAGGTCGCCGTCGAGGCCTTCGAGGCCGCCGCCGACCCGAAGCGTCATCCCGAGGCGGGCGAGCCCTGGCAGGCGGCGAAGCTCTACTACCACCTGGCGCTCTCCCGGGCCTGGTTCCAGACGCTGCACGACGCCATGACGGAGCGCGGAGTCCCCTCGGCGATGGGGGACCTGCTCGCCGACTGGCCCGACACCCCGCCCGCTCTCGCGACCACCACCCGGATCGCCTGCGCCGAGCAGTTCGCCGTTCGGGACGCGGCGATGCTGGCCCACGCCACTCAGGTCCAGCCCGGCGTCGCGTTCATGGCCCACCCGCGGGACATCGAGCGCGAGGTCTGGCCGACGGAGGAGTACCACCTGGCGCAGAGCTTCGTGCCCGGCCCCGGCCCCGGTCCCGGCAGCCCGGCCGGTGTGGTCGAGAACGACCTGTTCACGGGGGTGTGGGTGTAGGAAGGGACTTGAGCCGGGCGTTCGAACCGGGCAGGTTGATCCCATGACGAACCCTCAGACTGCCCCCGACGAGCAGGAGCCCCCGACCGGTCAGGAGCCGCGCCTCCGTACCCACAGCTGGACGTCAGGTCCGCCGATCTCCGAGTTCCCGCACCTCACCGGAGAGGAGATCCTGCTGGAATGGATCGCCGGGCGGATCCCCGAGCCCTCGATCTGCAGCACCATGGGCTTCCACCTCACCGAGGTGAAGGCCGGAACGGCGGTGTTCGAGGGGGAGGTGGGGGACCACCTCTTCAACCCGATGAACACCGTGCACGGCGGGTACCTGGCCACCCTGCTCGACTCGGCGCTCGGCTGTGCCGTGCTGAGCAGGTTGCCGGCCGGGGTCGGGTACACCACCACCCAACTGAACGTCCACATGCTGCGCCCGCTCTTCGCCGACTCGGAGCTGCTGCGCTGTGAGGGCGTGGTGCTGCACGTGGGGCGGACGATGGCGACGGCGGAGGCCAGGGTGGTCGGCGCGGAGAGCGGCAAGCTCTACGCGCACGCCACCACCACCTGCGCGATCCTGAGGCCCCGCCCGGCGGCCTGACCGTACCGCTTTGAGGCTCGGACAGCCGCTGCCGCTGCCGCTGCCCCTGCTTCGGCAAGTGCGCAAGAGCTGCTGGTGCCGCTGGCAGGCAGAAGGCAGCACGTCAGCCAGCCCGAACCGATTGACACCTCC